>JBDLKA010000030.1:0-35623 GCA_039714075.1 Candidatus Krumholzibacteriota bacterium
TCGTCATTCCCACTCCCCTGCTGCTGGGCGCTCCGGTCACGACGAGTGACTACATGGCGTTCCCCAAGGGCGGCGTGGATTCCCGCGTCGGCGCCCCGGTGATCGACGGCTCCGGCGGCCCGGACAACTTCGGTTACCGCTGGACCGACAGCAACGATCCCTTCGGGCCGACCTTCGCCTGGATGGACATCTCGGGCATGGGCTCGGTGGCCATGTCGTCGGGTGACGACGTTACCGCCGGACCGTTTGCCATCGGTTTCGATTTCCCCTTCTATGGTGGGGATTTCAACCAGTTCAACGTGTGTTCGAACGGGTTCATCAGCCTGACGACGGGCGCCACGGACTACAACAACCAGCCGTTGCCCTCGCCCGGCGCGCCGAGCCATCTCATCGCCCCGTTCTGGGACGATCTGATTGTCGACGCCGGGACTGTCTACTACTACAACGACGGTTCCCGGATGATCGTACAGTGGGAAGGCGTTTCCCACTACGGCAGCGGCGGACCCTACTCGTTCCAGGCCCTCATCTATCCTGACGGGACCATCGAGTACCAGTACAACACGATGGGTGTTCCGACAGATGAGTGCACCGTGGGTATCCAGAACGGCGGCGGGACCGACGGTCTGGGTGTGGCCTTCAACACCGCCTACGTGGCCGACGGCCTGGCCGTGCAGATCCGCGCCATGCCCCAGTGGCTTTCCGTGGCGCCTGCCGACGGCACCGTCTGGGCCCCGGGCAGCACCGACCTGGATGTGACCTTCGACGCCACCGGCCTGGTCGGCGGCACCTATGACGGGATCATCCGCGTCATCAGCAACGATCCGGACGAAGGCGAATACGAAGTTCCCGTGCAGCTGGTCGTGACCGGCGCGCCGGACATTTCCGTCACTCCGCTGTCCCATGACTTCGGCGATCTGTTCCTGGGCGCCACGGCCCAGACGACCGTCATGGTCCGGAACATCGGCACGGATGTCCTGAACGTTTCCGGCATCACTTCGGGTGATCCGGCGATCTTCGCCATCGACGTCTCCTCGGCGATCCTGCCCCCGGGCGGGAGCCAGGCCGTGACCGTAACCTTCACGCCGGCCATGGCGCAGTACTACAGTACCATGCTGACGATCACCAGCGACGACGTCGACGAGCCGTCGGTGATGGTCGATCTGGCCGGGACGGGCCTCGAACCCCCCGACTTCGACGTGACGCCGACCTCCCTGGTCAGCAATCTTTACACCGGGGAATCCGAGAGCCAGGAGCTGCTCCTGACCAACTCCGGCGGCGCCGATTTCGAGTTCAACCTGAGCGTCGACTTCCATGCCGACGTGACGGTCCATGAATATGTCGAAGTGGGCAAGGAAAGCATCGACGCCCGTATCGGCGATCCGGTGCTGCTGGGTTCCGGCGGTCCGGATATCTACGGTTACCGCTGGGTCGACAACAACGATCCGGGCGGACCGACCTACAACTTCACCGATATCTCGACCACCGGAACGCCGGTGTTCTCGGGAACGGCGGATGACACGAATGAAGGTCCGTTCCCGATCGGCTTCGGCTTCAACTTCTACGGAACCACCTTCAACGAGTTCAACGTGTGCTCGAACGGCTTCATCAGCTTCACTTCGACGAGCACTTCGTACTCCAACCAGCTGCTGCCCAACAGCGGCGCGCCGGAGAACCTGATCGCGCCCTTCTGGGATGATCTGCGCGTCAACACCAGCACCGGCGCCAACGTGTTCTACGAATACGACGGCTCCAGGCTGATCGTGCAGTACCACCGGGTGCCGGCGTATTACGCCACCGGTGAGCACACCTTCCAGGTGATTCTCTACCCGGACGGCACGATTCTCTACCAGTACGAAACGATGGACAGCACCGATCTGCAGCTGTGCACCGTCGGCATCCAGAACGGGACGAAGGACGACGGTCTGACCGTGGCCTTCAACACCCCGTACGTGGCCGACGGCCTGGCCGTGCGTTTCCAGGCGTTCCCCGAGTGGTTGACCGTCAACCCGCAGTCGGGTGTCGTGCCTCCCGGCGGTTCGCTGCCTGTCGCGGCCAACTTCAACGCCGCCGGCATGTTCGGTGGCCAGTATCTGGCCGACATCGTGATCGACAGTAATGATCCCGCGGTTCCCACGCTTCCGGTCCCGGCGACATTGAACGTCACCGGCGCCCCGGATATGGCGTTGTCGCCCGAGTCCTTCGACTTCGGCGTCAACTTCGTCGGTACGCCGACCCTGCAGAACCTGGTGATCAACAACCTCGGGACCGATGATCTGGTCATTTCGTCGGTCAGCATCGATAATGCTGACTTCAATACCTCGCTGACTGCTCCAGCGACCCTGGGTGCCACGGAGACCCTGGTCGTCACGGTGGGCTTCAACGCCTCGGCTGTGGGAGCCCAGAGCGGGGTGCTGACCATTGTCAGCAACGATCCGTCAACTCCGACCTTCGAAATTCCCCTGGCGGGTGAAGGCGTCCTGCCGCCGGCCGCATCGGTGGATCCGACGGCCTTGGCCTCGGACCTGTTCACCGGGGAATCCGAAAACCAGACCGTCACCTTGTCCAACACGGGTGACAGCGACCTGAACTTCACCGCCCAGACCCTGCTGGGTGCGGCGGAGGTCGTGGTTCACGCTGCTCTGGATCTCGGCAAGGAGGAAGTGGACCCGCGTCCGGGTATCCTGGGTTCGGGCGGTCCCGATATCTACGGCTATCGCTGGAAGGACAGCGATGAGCCTGACGGACCGATCTTCGACTGGGTCGACATCAGCGGGACCGGTACTCCGGCCTTCACCAGCTACTCGGACGACCGGAACTCCGGTCCGTTTGAAATCGGTTTCGCGTTCCCGTTCTACGGAACGCCGTTCTCCGAATTCCGGGTTTGCTCAAACGGTTGGATTAGTTTCACCAGCACTTCGACGGACCTGTCCAACGGCCCGCTGCCGGGCACCGGGGCTCCCGAGAATCTGCTGGCGATGTTCCACGACGACCTGAAGGTCGACCCCACCGGTGTCGGCAGCAACGTCTACTACCAGAATGACGGCGCCAAGCTGATCATCCAGTACGACGGCGTCATGCGCTACGGATCGGGCGGGCCCTACACGTTCCAGGCCCACCTGTATCCCACAGGCGCAATCTACTACTACTACCTGTCCATGCAGGGGAGTCGTCTGGACGAAGCCACCATCGGCATCCAGAACGCCACCCGGGATGACGGGTTGACGGTGGTCTACAACGACGTCTACGTGCACGACAATCTGGCCATCCGGATTGCCCCGGTCAGCGACTGGCTGGTTGTCAGCCCGAACGCCGGCACCGTGCCCGCGGGCGGCAGCATGCCCCTGGACGTGACCTTCAGCGCTGCCGGAATGTTCGGCGGAGTCTATGAAGGCGCCGTGCTGATCACCAACAACGATCCGGTCAACGGCCTGATCGAAGTGCCCGCCGTCATGACGGTCACCGGAGTTCCCGTGGCGGCGGTCGATCCCGCGGCCCTGGACTTCGGCGAGGTCTTCATCGGCTACGACAATCAACTGCAGATGACTGTCAGCAACGCCGGGACGGATGTCCTGATGGTCACGGGCATCACGGCGGGATCGGGTGACTACTCGGCTTCCCCGTCGGTGTTCGACCTGGATCCGTTCGCGGAGCAAGTGGTCACGGTGACCTTCGCGCCCAGCGCCGTAGGCGTGGTCGCCTCCGATCTGCAGATCGTCAGCAACGACGCCAATTCGCCGCTGATCGTTTCGGTCACGGGCGTCGGCGTCGTCCCGCCGGACGCCAACTGGACACCTGATCCGGTGATCGGTGTCGCCATGCCTGGCGGAACCGACGTCGAAACGTTGACCCTGTGCAACGACGGCGGCAGCGACCTGATCTGGAGCCTGAACGGTTCCGAGAGCATGGCCGCGAACATGGTCCAGTATCCTGAAGTCCTGTTCGGCAAGGAGGAAGAGGACACCCGACCCGGCATCCTGGGTTCCGGTGGTCCCGACACCTTCGGCCACACCTGGATCGACAGCGATGATCCGGGCGGACCGGCCTTCATGTGGACGGACATCAGCGGCACCGGTACGCCGATCTTCGGCCAGTACGAGGACGACGACAACTACGGTCCGCAGCCGATCGGTTTCGACTTCGGCTTCTACGGCAATACGTTCAGCGAGTTCTACGTGTGTTCGAACGGCTGGCTCAGCTTCACGAACAGCACCCTGCGTACGTATTCCAACCAGCCGTTGCCCAACGGCGGGTCGAGCACCCCGGAAAACCTGATCGCCCCGTTCTGGGACGACATGGTTGTCGATCCGATCACCCGCGGTCTGGAAGTCTACTACCAGTACGACGGCGAGAAGCTGATCGTCCAGTACGACATCCGTCGTATCGCGACCTTCAACCCGCCGTACTACAGCTTCCAGGTGCTGCTGTATCCCAACGGCGACATCATGTTCCAGTACGACACCCTGGGGACCAGCACCACCAGCGCCACCATCGGTATCCAGAACGGTACCAAGGATGACGGGCTGATGATGGTCTACAACGATTCGTACGTGCACGAGGACATGGCGATCCTGATCACTTCGGCGCCAGGCTGGCTGTCGGTCGGCACCGAGAGCGGCGTCCTGCCTCCGGGCGAGTGCGTCGATATCGACGTGGTTATGGATGCCTCGGCTCTCGAAGCGGGCGACTACTTCGGGACGTTGACGATGACCAGCAACGATCCGGCCGACCCGACCAAGACCATGGACGTGATCTTCCACGTCGGTACGGTTATGGCGGCCGATTCGGACATCGAACCCAACACCCTGAACCTCGCCAACAACGGCAAGTACATGGCCTGCTACGTCGAGTTGCCGGTCGAGTACGACCCCGCGGACGTGGTGCTTGAAACCGTCATGTTCAACGGCGTGGTCCTGGCCGACGACAAGTTCTTCGTCTACGACGGGGACTTCAACGGCAACGGTATCCCCGACCTGATGTTCAAGTTCTCCCGTTCGGAGATCGAGGGCATCCTCGAGGAGGGTGAAGAGGTCGAAGTGACGGTCACCGGTGAAATCAGGGACACGATCTATTTCGTGGCCACCGATATCATCCGGGTGATCAACCCGACCATGGTTGCGCCCAACGGCGGCGAGTTTGTCGCGGCAGGTGCTCCCTTCCAGCTGGTCTGGAACAACCCGTCCGAATGGAACGTGGACCACTCAGACCTGGTCTACACCATTGACGGCGGCGAGAACTGGATCGAGATCGCCTCGGGCGTCACGGGCGACACCTACGCCTGGACCACTCCGGTTCTTGCTTCGGATCAGGTCAAGGTCCGGGTGTTCGTCTACGACAACCAGGGAATGCTGGGCTTCGACTCCAGCGACGAGTTCTTCACCTTGAGCAGCGGGGCCACTCCGGTGGAACCGAGCATGCCTCTGGTCTACGCTTTGGGGCAGAACTTCCCCAATCCGTTCAACCCGAAGACCGAAATCCGGTTCGAACTGCCGCACGCGAAGAATACGCGGTTGCGCATCTATGACCTCAGGGGACGCCTGGTCAAGGACCTCGTCTCCGGTCACATGGATGCCGGTCGTCACAGCGTCGTGTGGATGGGACGGGATAACGGCGGACGGCAGGTCGCGTCCGGCGTGTACTACTACAAGATCGATTCCGGGACATTCAGCGAAGTCAAGCGGATGACCCTGGTCAAATAGCTTTACAAACGAGGCCCGGCGGGATTTTGCGATCCCGCCGGAGCCCCGGCAAACCGAAAGGAAAAAGGGCGCTCGAAAGAGCGCCCTTTTTATTTATCGATGATGTCGGTCGACCTGGCGGCCGCCTGTACGTCGCCTATTGATCGCTTATTCGTCCACCATGTTGATGGCGTCTTCGGGGCAGGCGTCGATGCAGGCTTCGCAGTCGATGCACTCTTCGGCATTGACCAAGGCTTTGCTTTCAACCATGGAGATGACTTCGGTGGGGCAGGATTCCACGCATTCTTCACACGCGGTGCACAGGTTCTTGTCGACTAATGCGGGCATTGCTCATCCTCCTGAGGACATCGAAATATCAGGCGCCGGGGGCCGCACAAAGCGGCATAGAACTATTGAAAAGTAACCTTTGATCCTCTTTTGTCAAATTGGTGTTGAATGTCAATATCAGAGATAACTGGCTATATTCACAAGGGATTGAGAAGAAATCGTTGAACTGTTGCAAAGTTTATTTTCGAAATAACCGGTCCAGGCCGAACCCGGGATTCCTGGCCAGCAGGGGCGGCAGGCAAAGCAGCAGCAGGATTCCGTCCCGCCACAGCAGATCGATCCCCACGGCGTGACCGCCATCGGTGTTGAAGCACCCGCAGGAGATATCCAGATTCCGGATCAGGGCCGACGTGATGGCGGCCATGAAAACCACGGTCATGGCGGCGGCCAGCAGCGCCGCGCCCCGGCGCCCGATACCCAGCACCAGGGCGGAACCGGTCACGATTTCCACCACCGGCAGCAGATGGGCGAAAAAATGAAGCAGGGGATAGGGGACGATGCGGTAGTGACTGATGGCGACGGCGAAGGCCTGGGGGTGGCCCAGCTTGTCCAGGGAGGCGTAGATGAAAATACCGCCGACAAACAACCTGCAGGCAAGGACCAGGATTCCCTTCATGACTCGTCTCCGGTCCGGTGGGAGATTTCGCCCCCGGCTGTGCGCCAGGCGGTCAAACCGCCCTTGAGGATGAACACGTTGTCGTAGCCGCGTTCCATCAGCCGCGCGGCGACATCCGAGACGGGCAGCAGGTTCCCGTCTCCGAACAGGATGAAGTGGTCCTCGGGACCCATGAAGTCGAAGTACCCGAGCAGGTCGTCGTCGAAGGTTTCGGCGCGGATGAGGAAGGCCCCCGGAATGGTTGCCTCTCCCGTTTCGACGGCGGAGCGGGCATCGACGAAGAGGTATTCCCCTTCAGCGAACAACTCCAGGGCCTGTTCGGTCCCGATCAGGGGGGCGGCCAGTTCCAGCTCATACCCGGTCGAATCGGCCGTCAGGGGGAGTCCGTCGCTGCGCAGGATCCAGGAAACCCCGGTGACCAGGACGGCAACCAGCAGCAGCAGGCCGGCTTCCCGCAGGGAGGCCGGCCACCAGGTTCCCGCCGGTGCGGGGGAGGAAGAGGGCGCCGAAAGCATCGCTGTCTACAACCGGACCATATAGGTCACCGGAATAATGATGGTCGGCGTGTCCGGCTGGTCGGTATGAATGGTCAGGGTCCCCTTGATGTGGCCTTTGGTCTTCTGGGCGCGCGGATCGTCGCTGCTGATCGGTTTGCCCGTCAGGATGACCTTGGTCTCCTGGTTGGGAATGGTTTCCATGACCTCGACGGAAATCTCGGGCAGATCGATATCGGCGCCGGTGACCTTGAATTCCGTGCCCTTCTCGAATGGGGAGACGCGGATGGTCTGCCGGAAATCCTTCTTGTAGCGGAAGCTGACCTGTTCCGGGCTGCAGATCAGGTTCTGCACGACCCAGGCCTGCATTTCGATATCCACGGTCGCCATGTCCTCGACGTTGGTCTTGACCCGCACGTGATCGCGGTGACGCCCCGGTTTCATGTCCGCCGGAACCGTGATCTCCAGGAGGGATACCTGGGGGTTGCCGTCATGATTGTCGATGGTCTTGACCTGGAACAGGCCTTTGCGCGTCTTGGCGGCCTGGATCTCCAGATCGGGGGCGTCCACGGCGGTGAAGGTGACATTCTTGGAATGGACCTCGCCCTGGATCGAACGGGTAAACCCGACCCGCTGGTTGACCGGGTCGATGATCAGCGGCGTGTGGACGGTGGCCCTGATCATGACGTCGACCTGCGGATTGACCGGGTCGTTCGAGATGATGTTGACGGTCTTGTACACCGTGCCGTTGAATTTCTTGCTGTTGAACGTGATCTCGATCTGGGTGGATTCCCCCGGCGCGAGCGTATTGTTGGTCAGGGTCGGCACGGTGCAGCCGCAGTCGGCCTTCACGTCCTTGATCTGGAGCTGGCCAGCCCCGTCATTGGTGACCGTCACGATGCCGATCTTGGTCTCCTGCTGTTTCATGTCCCCGAAATCGAAGCTCTGGGGATCGATGGAAATGACCTGCGCCGCCGCGGGGGCCGTCAGCAGGGCCGTGGCCGTCAGGATGAGAAAGAAGGAAGCGGTCGCGTTTCGCATGGGAAACCTGCCTGGGTTTGTCGATAGGGTTGATTGTCCATCCGGGTTCCGTAAAAACCGGGTGGGCCTGTCAGGTTCCCCCCAATTTTGCTCCTTTTCCTCCCGGTGGCAAGCCTTTAGGATACAGGCAGAAGGTATGGAGGCGTCATGTTCGATTCCAGATTGAGTTTCCGCAGCGTGATCAGGGGGTTGATCTTCCTGGTCCTGGTGCTGGCCGCCGGTACGCTCTGGCTTTATTTCATGGAGGGATTCACCCTCCTGGACGGGCTGTACATGACGGTTATCACCGTGAGCACGGTCGGGTTTCGCGAGGTCCATAAACTGGACGGTTCGGGCAAGATTTTCGTGGTTGTTCTTATCGCCAGCGGCTTGGCCGTGATGACCTACACCCTGGGGTCGCTGGGGCGGGTCATCGTGGAGGGGTCCATCCAGCGCTATGTCGGGAGGAAACGGATGCTGCGGGAAATCGAAAATCTCAGTAAACACTACATCGTTTGCGGCCATGGGCGGATGGGACAGATCCTGTGCGAGGAACTTGTCAAGGAAATGGTCCCCTTCGTGGTGATCGAGGGCGATCCGGAGTGCGCCGAGGGCCTCATTGAAAAGGGGTTCATGGTGGTCGAGGGGGACGCCACCGAAGATGCCATCCTGCGCAAGGCCGGCGTCATGCGGGCCCGGGGCCTGGTGGCCGTCGTTTCCAGCAACGTGGACAATCTCTACATCACCCTGTCGGCACGGGTGATCTGCCGGGAGGAAAATCCCGGCCTGTATATCCTGTCCCGGGCCACCGATCGCCAGGCCAGTGAAAAGATAGAGCGGGCGGGGGCCGACAGGGTCGTTTCGCCCTACGAGATCGGGGGCATGAGGATCGTCCAGGCCTTGTTGCGGCCCACCGTGAGTGATTTCCTGGAAATCGCGACGCAGACCGGCGACCTGGATCTGATGTTCGAGGAACTGGCCGTCGGCGGCGATTCCTCCCTGGACGGGGTCGCGCTCAAGGATTCGGGGATCCGCAAGAGCTATGACGTGGTGGTCATCGCCATCAAGAAAAGGACCGGGGACATGGTGTTCAATCCCGGGCCCGAAGCCGTTCTGCACAACGGGGACATGCTGGTCACCCTCGGCGACAAGGATCAACTCGATCGCCTGGCCGCGACCCTGGTCTGAATCAGGGCCGTTGCGGCCTGGCCGCCGAGGGATCCGGTTGCTGAAAACCTAACTATTTTTATCATATATATTCAGCGGTTCATTACCCGTCCTGCCCGTTTCGTAAGGGCCTGATCTTGATCATTTCATTGGCAGCCGGACGCCCGGCGGAGGTATATCGATGAGCGGAATCATCCATGACGACATCACCGATCTGGTGGGTTCCACGCCGCTGGTGCGCCTGAAGCGATTGTGCAACGGACCCGGGGAAGTGGTGGCCAAGCTGGAGTCCTCCAATCCCCTGGGCAGCGTGAAGGACCGGATCGGCCTGGCCATGGTCCAGGCCGCGGAAAAGGACGGGCGGTTGGCCCCCGGCGGCGAGATCATCGAACCGACCAGCGGCAACACCGGGATCGCCCTGGCCTTCGTGGGGGCGGCCCGGGGCTACAAGGTGACCCTGGTCATGCCCGACAGCATGTCCATGGAACGCCGGGCGACCCTGCGGGCGCTGGGAGCGGAACTGGTGTTGACCGAGGCCGCCGGCGGAATGAAGGGGGCCATCGCCAGGGCGGAGGAACTGCTGGCCGACCGGCCGGACGCCTTCATGCCCGACCAGTTCAACAACCCGGCCAATCCCGATATTCATTACCGGACCACGGCGGAGGAAATCTGGGCCGACACCGGGGGCCGGGTGGACGTGCTGGTGTCCGGCGTGGGAACCGGTGGCACCATTACGGGTGCGACCAGGCGGTTGCGGGAACTGAATCCCGGACTGATCTCCGTGGCGGTGGAGCCGGAGGATTCCGCCGTTCTTTCCGGCGGAGCGCCCGGGCCCCACAAGATCCAGGGCATCGGGGCGGGTTTTATTCCCGGCATCCTGGACACCGATCTGATCAGCGAGGTCCTGACCGTGGGCAACGACGAATCCATGGCCATGGCGCGGAAAGCGGCCCGGACCGAGGGCCTGTTCATTGGCATCTCCTCGGGCGCGGCGCTGCTGGCGGCGGTCCGGGTCGCCGAGCGGGCGGAAATGGCGGGCAAAATGATTGTGGCCATCATCCCTTCCTTCGGAGAAAGATACCTGTCATCGGATCTGTTCCGGGAATTCGTGTATTGAGGATGCCATGACCAACGAAGATCGAAACGACAAGCTGCGGGACGTCACCCGGGACATCGTCGAGACCTACCGGACGATCGGGGGCATCAACCGCATCGGCGAAAAGAACCTGCCATCCCAACAGGTGGTGGTCGAAATCCTGGAGGAACTGCTGGCGGTGGTTTTTCCGGGCTATCACGGTTCACCGGTGCCGCGGGATGCCGATCTGGAACTGCTCGTGGGGGGGCGACTGGACAGGGTGAGCCGGCATCTGGCCGCGGTCATCGAGAGCACCCTGGTGTTCTGCCAGCACCTGCGGTGCGAGTGTGAAAAGCTCTGGACGATGGTCGCGGTTCCCGACGACGAGAATCGTTTTTCCAGTGCCGCGAGCTATGTGACCATGGCCTATCTGGAGCAGCTGGCCGGGATCAGGAAGCTGCTGGACCGCGATGTCCAGGCGGCCTTCGAGGGCGACCCCGCCGCCACCAACACCGAAGAGATCATCCTCTGTTATCCGGGAATCCAGGCTATCGCCATTCATCGTCTGGCCCACCCGCTGTACCGCATGGGGGTGCCCCTGCTGCCCAGGATCATGAGCGAGTGGGCCCATCATCTTTCGGGTGTGGATATCCATCCGGGAGCCGATATAGGAGAGTATTTCTTCATCGATCACGGCACGGGCGTGGTCATCGGCGAGACGACCACGATCGGGAACCGGGTCAAGATCTACCAGGGCGTGACCCTGGGCGCCCTCAGTTTTCCCCGCCACGAGGACGGTTCCCTGGTCAAGGGGGGCAAACGTCACCCGACCATCGGCGACGATGTGACCATCTATGCCAACGCCACCATCCTGGGGGGGGAGACGGAGATCGGGGACCGGGCGATCATCGGGGGCGGCGCCTGGATCACGGAATCGGTTCCCGCGGACCGCAGGGTGACCCTGAGCCGGTCGGACTCCATTCCTGAAGCTGATTTTTAGGGTCCCATGTGTTAGCATTATTGTCATGAAACCCCATATGAATCCCACCGGCCGCCATTCCAGCGGAGCACTGTTGAGCCTTGTATTGGCGGCCGTAGCCTGTCTGGCAACCGCCGCCGAGGTGAACCAGCCCCACGGACCCCTTTCCCGCTCCGAATTCGAATGGGACAAGGCCGTCGCCGCGGGGGACCAGACCGCCAAAAACGGCGAACTGGGCGATGCCGCGGCCGGCAGCGACCGCTACGATGTCCTGCGGTACGACCTGGACCTGAAGGTTTTCCCGGACACTCGCACCATCGAAGGTGCGGTCAAGATGGTCTTCTCCAGTAAGGAGCCGGACCTCGTCGATTTCGTTTTCGACCTGCGCCACACGCTGACCGTGGACGGGGTCGATCATGCCGGCGGTCCGCTGGCGTTCACCCATGACGCGGATTCCGTTTCCGTGGTTTTGCCGGCGCCCCTGGCCGCCGGAACCCTGGATTCGGTCGTGGTCCGTTACAGCGGCCTGCCCCGGTCGCCGGTCGTCAACCGGGGCCTCATGTTCAAGACCCATACCCGCCTGCCCGATGGTCCGCCTGAGGATACCTCGCCCATCATCGCCAACATGAGCCAGCCCGGTTATGCGCAGTCCTGGTGGCCCTGCAAGGACAAGCCCGGCGATAAGTTCCTGGTGTCCATGAAGCTCACGGTGCCCGACACCCTGGTCGGGGTTTCCAACGGCACTCTGCTGGAGGTGACCGTCCCGGAACCGGGTTGGTCGACGTCGCACTGGCGGGAGGATTATCCCATCGCCACCTACCTGGTGTCGGTGGCCATCAGCGACTACGTCCTTTTGGAGGAGAGTTGCGTCACGCCGGGACTGGGTTCGTCCGTTCCCCTGAAAAACTGGGTGTTCCTGGCTGATGTCGAAGATGCCATCATCGAGTTCGCCCCCTTGTGCGACATGATGGATTTCTGCGAATCCCTTTTCGGGGCCTATCCTTTTCTGGGGGAAAAATACGGGCACGCCGAGTTCATCTGGCCCGGCGCCATGGAACACCAGACGGTGACCAGCGTCGGCCACGGCACCCTCGACGGGCTGGGGTTGCACGCCTGGCTCATCGTCCACGAGCTGGCCCACCAGTGGTTCGGGGACAGCCTGACCCCGGACACCTGGGCCGATATCTGGCTCAATGAAGGTTTCGCCACCTACTCGGAAGCCCTCTGGTTCGAGCAGACGGTGGACCGGGACGCCTACTTCACCTACCTGTCCAATCATCGCAATGAGCAGGAGTGGTCGAGCCAGGGTCCCGTTTATGATCCGGTCCCCGTTTTTCCGGGCCGGGTCATCTACGACAAGGGATCCTGGATCCTGCACGCCCTGCGGGGGCGCATGGGGGACGCCGCTTTCTTCGGGTTCGTGGAGGAATGGGCCGCCGGCGGCGGACGGCGGGACAACACCGTCACGACACCGGAATTCATCGCCCTGGCTTCCTCCTGGGCCGGCGAGCTTCTGGATAATTTCTTCGATCCGTATCTGAATGAGACCGTCCTGCCGCAGATCTCTTTCGATTATGAAATCGGCGACGGGGTCTCCGGCGCCGGGACGCAGCTGTCGGTCCACCTGCGTCAGAACCAGGGGCCCCTTTTCGACAACGTGTTTCCCCTGGTCGTGACGACCGATGCCGGAGTCGTCACGCGCAGGATTCCCCTGAACACGCGCAGCACCTCGGTCGACCTGCAGTTTTCGTCCCCCGTCACCGGCGCCGAACTGGATCCGGAGCGATGGGTGATCTGGAACGAGTTCACACCCGCGCCCACGCCCCAGGGGTTGACCCGGATCTATCCCAATCCCTCGAACGGCGGCTATGTTGTTTTCGGTTACAAAATTACGTCACCGACTCATGTCCAGGTCCGCGTCATGGACGTCATGGGGCGCCAGGTTTATCACCACGATCTCGGTACGGTGTATGTCGACCCCGAGGGCAATGAATATGCCTGGGACGTCCGGACCGTTGCCGGTGCCCGCGCCCCCAGCGGCATTTACTGGGCGACCCTGGAAATCGGCGGCCAACGTCACGTGGAAAAGTTCTCGGTGGTGCGTTGAGCGGCCCCTGCCCGATGGAGCGAGAAGGTCATGGTGCTGGAATTCGGCGAATACATGATCCGCGAACTGGTCGCCGCTGATGCAACCGCCATTGCCCGCCATGCCGACAATCCCGGGATCGCCCGCGTCCTGCGTGATCTTTTCCCCAGCCCGTATTCCCTGCCCGACGCCGAAGAATTCATCGCCAAATTCAGCACGGCGGAACCGCGCACCGTATTTGCCATTGCCACAAAAGAAGAAGCTGTCGGAGTGATCGGGTTTTTCCCCGGCGAGGATGTCTACCGTTTTTCCGCAGAAATCGGGTACTGGATCGGCCAGGACCATTGGGGACGCGATGTCATGACTCGCGCTGTCGAAATTTTTACCGAATACGTTTTCAACAATTTTAAAATCAATCGCCTGTACGCCGGAGTCTTTTCGTCAAACCCCGCCTCGGGCCGAGTCCTGGAAAAGGCCGGCTACACCTGTGAGGGCACCCACCGCTGCCACGTCTACAAAAACGGTGAGATCCTCGACGAGCACCTTTATGGCAGGGTGCGTCCCGGTTTGGTCGACAAGTAGATCCCGTCCCATTGCAAGTAATCAAGGCTGGAGCCGTCAGGGGGGATCCGAATAATCCGCAGGGCCGAAGGCCTGAGGACATTTCGGATCCCCCCTGACGGCTCCAGCCTTGATTACTTCCAATGCGACGAGATGAATTCGTCCACCTCTGGAATGCCCCCCTGGAAGACAAGGTACCCGTTGTGGGGTTCGCGTTCGGTGGTTTCGCCGTTGACGGGTGTGAGCATGATGCGCTCGACCTCGGCCGGATCGTGGCTTTGCCCGAGGGCCCAGCCCAGTTTCACGTAGGCCACCTCGGGCAGCATGTTCGCGGCGGGAATCACGCCTTTTTCCATGATCTCGCGGCCGGTTTCGTAGACGTACATCTGCACGTAGCCCCACAGGGTCTGCACGGTCATGTACACGTGTACGCCCGCTTCCCGGGCCCGGTCCAGGGCGGGATACAGGGGTTTGTTGACGTGGCCGAGGCCCGTGCCGGCAATGACGATCCCCTTGTAGCCGTTGTCCACCAGGGAATCGATGATGTCGGGTTTCATGGACGGGTAGTAATAGACGAGGGACACCCGATCGTCGAAGACCGCGTTCAGCTTGACCTGGTGGTCGTCGCGCCGCCGGCTGTAGTCCTGCCGGAAGGGGGTCACGCCGGTTTCGTCGATCTTGCCCAGGGGAATGTCGCTCAGGGTGCGGAAGGTGGAACGGTAGCTCGAGTGCATCTTGCGGACCCGCGTGCCTCGGTGCAGCAGGCCGTACTTGTCGCTGGTGGGGCCGAACATGCAGACCATCACTTCGGCGATGTCGCTGGTGGCGGCCGTGCGCGTGGAGTTGATCAGGTTGATGGCCGCGTCACTGCTGGGCCGGTCGCTGCTGCGCTGGCTGCCGACCATGACGATGGGCACCGGCGAATCCTGCAGCATGAAACTCAGGGCTGCGGCGGTGTGGTGCATGGTATCGGTGCCGTGGCCGACCACGATGCCGGAGACACCCGTTTCGATTTCGGCGGCGATGGCTTCGGCCGTGCCGATCCACTGCTCGGGACCCATGTTCTCGCTGAACACCCCGTACAGCTTTTCGGTCTCCATGTTGCAGATGTCCGCCAGCTCGGGCACCGATCCGTAAAGCTCTCCGGGACTGAAGGCGGGTATGACCGCACCGGTCCGATAGTCCAGCCGGCTGGCGATGGTGCCGCCGGTCCCGAACAGTTTTACCCGCGGTTTTTTGGGGTCGAAGGGGAATTCCTTTTCCGGAATCTGGTAGCTGGCCACCTTGCGGCCGGTGACGGTTATCTTTTCCACCGTGTTGTGACGGACGCCGATGTTGTAGCCGGTGTCCAATTTGAGCACGATGTGCTCGGCGTCCGCGGTTTCGCTGCGGGGCAGGATCAAACCGGAAAATTCACCACCGGTGGTGTGCAGGGTGACCTGGCTCCAGACGGGAGAGCTCTGCTTTTGCAGCAGGTCCAGGGTGGGGGAGCGATAGCCCTTGTAGTCTTCGGATGTGCTGCTCACGATTGTACCTCTTTCACCCAGGCGCGGACGGTCCGTCCCGGAATCCGTCCCCGCAGATCACCCATCACGTGGCCCATGACGAAGTGTTCCCGCTCCTGGGCGCCGGTCGGGCCGTCATCAGGCAACCGGGACAAATGTTCGTCGAATATCTTCCGGCCGGCGTCCTCGTCCATGCGGTCGGGAATGCCGTCCTCGCTGTTCCAGACGGCCTCCGGGATGATATCGCCGGACAAAAGGCGCTCGAGGGTTTCGTCCCACCATGCGCCGGCCGCGGCCAGGCTGGCGGGCCGGGGGCAGGACCGGTCCAGCAGCAGCGAGGCCAGCGCCGCGGGGTTGAGGCCGCCGGCTCCGTCGAGCTTGTCCGCCATGTGTTTGAACAGGGGCCAGGACCGGTGGCGGCTCAGCCGGCCGGCCAGATCGTCGCCCACGCCCAGCTGCAACAGTTCTTCCTTGCGTTCCCAGGGCCTTTCCGGCAGGGAGGACCTGATTTTTTCCACGCGGTCGTCTTCCAGACGGATGGGAGGCAGATCGGTGTCGGGATACATGCGGTCGGCTCCGGGAAGAATCCGCTCGAAGCCGTTGGTGCCGTCGTCCAGGGCCTGCCGGGTTTCCTGGGGGATCCCCAGGGTGGCTTCGCGGGCGCGGATGGCCACTTCCTTGACCGCGGTCTCGGCGTCCTGCCTGCGGCCCCACACCACGATCACCGGAACGTCGGGTTCAACCATGCAGACCTTGCTGACCCGGTCCCATTCGCCGCTGGAAAGCGTGGGCACGTCCTGGGTGGAAAGGGCGAGGTTGGGCAGGTCGTCGATGCAGGCGATGACCCGGATCCGGTCGCTGAACTCCTTCAGGAACGAGGTCCGCGGCTGGGTGTGTGCCTGGAGCAGGCCCTGGAAACCGGGCAGGGGGATGGCCAGCACCGAGGCCCCCTTGTCGATGGCCTTCTGGATGAATTTGCAGTCGGTGCCCCGCACGATGGGCGTCACGTCATGGCCCTTGTCGCTGATATCCGCGGCGGTCACGCCCCGCTTGGCCAGTTCGGCCTTGATGCCCACCAGGGAGCGCTGCCTCAGGGCTTCATTGTGGGTCAATAACGGTATGGCGCGCAGACTGGAGACGCCTTTGATCTCGATGCGCGTCCCCCCTGTCACCGAGACGTTGACGTCCTGCCGGGCGGCTCCGCTGCCGGTCCGCACCAGGCCGCTGACCCGGCACAGATAGCGCAGGATCTGCCCCACCGCCATGGCTTCGGCGGGCGTCTTCATGTCCGGGTCGGTCACCGTCTCGATCAGGGGCATGCCCAGGCGGTCGGTCCGGAAGGTGCGCACGTGTCCCTTGTCGCTGACCTCGCGGCAGGAGTCCTCTTCAATGCTCAACTGGCGGATGTGCACGGTGCGGTCACCGAAGGGGATGTCCCCGTCGGTCCCGATGATGGCGGTCCTCTGGAAGCCCGTGGGAATGCTGCCGTCCAGGTACTGCTTGCGGGTGATGTGGACCTCGCCCACAACGTTGCACCCCAGCAGCATGGTGATGGCGATGCTCCGGTCCAGGGCCTGGTCGTTGATTTCGAAAGGGGGCGCGTCATCCATCTCATAGGTGCAGACGGTTTCGCGATCCAGCAGATATATGATTTCCTTGCGGGTCTTGAATTCCATCAGGGCGGTGCCGTCGTACTCGCCCATTTCCGACAGGGTGGGGCGCATGTGGCGCAGGATTTCCGCGTGGTGCTCGACGTTGTTGTAGCGGCCGGCGGGGCAGCGGCAGAAGAGTTTGCGATCGGTGTCGAGCTGCTGGTGCACCTCCAGCCCGCACATGAACCCGATGTCGGCATAGTCGGCGGGGGTCATCTGCCCGAACAGGGGCAAGGGATTGAGCAGCCAGGGGTCGGAAAGGGCGAATTTGGTGTCCATATTCACATCCAGTGCTGAAAACGCGTAATCCTCGGTGTGGCCGCGGGGCCGGCACGCGCCGGAAGGGCAAAGATAGAGATTGGGTTCCGAAAGCTCCAGCAATTGTTGCCCAGGATTATGGCCGCCGGGGTCCACTTAATCGCTTGACGCTTTACGGGCACCGGTTTATTGTAGAGTTGTGAAAACCGTAACAGAATGGGATGTGAGACAGCAATTTTGGTTAAAAAATTAACAACCAACAGGAGGATGTGGCCTTGAGGAAGAACAGGAAAAGTTGCGATGTGCCCGATGCCACCATCCACCGTCTTCCCCTGTATCTTGAAAAACTCAAACTGTTGCAGGCCATCGGAGTAGAAGACGTCTCCAGCCGGCAATTGGCGGAGTCCCTCGATATCAAGGCCAGCCAGTTACGGCATGACTTCCACTATTTCGGAGGCTTTAGCCGACCCGGACGTCCCTATCAGGTCGAGAAACTGGTTCCCGCCCTGGAAAAGATCATCGGCATTGCCGAGCCGGTGCCGACGGCCATCATCGGCGCGGGGCATCTGGGGCAGGCGCTGGCCAACTACCAGAACCTGGATTTGCAGGGGTTCCCGGTGCGCGGCATCTTCGACACCAATCCCAAGGTGATCGGTCTGGAAATGCGCGGCCAGCCCGTCAGGGACATGGATGAACTGGAAAAAGTCATCAAGGCAGAAAATATCAGGATTGCGATCCTGACCGTGCCGTCCGCCCATGCCCAGGCCGTGACCGACCGCCTGGTCGATGCCGGCATCATCGGTATCTTCAACTTCGCACCGACGGACCTGAAGGTACCCGAGGGGATCGCCGTGCGGAACGAGCGGCTGGCCGTCGGAATCATGTCGTTGAGCTTCAAGGTGAAGTGTATCCTGCAAAGCCAGGAAGAGAGTATCTCGGAAGTCTGATTTGAAGTCCTGTGGAAGGCGCCCCGCCTTCCTCACCACCGGATCAGATTCGCCCCCCAGGTAAACCCGGATCCGAAAGCCACGGTGACCAGCAGGTCGCCTCTTTGCAGACGGTCTTCCCGCACCGCCTCGGCCAGGGCGATGGGGATGGAAGCGGCCGTGGTGTTGCCGTATTTGGCGATGTTGGAGTACACCCGCTCCGGCGGCAGACCCATGCGGGCACCCACCGCGTCGGTGATCCGCTGATTGGCCTGATGGGGGATGACCAGGCTCACCTCGTCGATATCCACCCCGCCCTTTTCCAGCACTTCCCGGATGGATTCGCAAAAACGGCGCGTGGCGTGCTTGAAGACCATCGATCCGTTCATGAATGGGAAGTGCCGGCCCTGGTCCAGGATCTCGTTGTTGACGCGGCCCTTGATGGTGGACATGGGGGCTTCGCCGTAGAGTTCCCGGGCGAAGCGGCCCTGGCTGTGCAGAGCGGAGGCAATGACGCCCCGGTCTTCCTCGACCGCCTGGACGATGGCGGCGCCGGCCCCGTCACCGAACAGGACCGCCAGGTCACGGCCCTCGGTGGACAGGTCCAGGCCGGTGGACTGGATCTCCTGCCCGACGATCAGGACGGTCCGGGCGGTGCCGGCCCGGATGAAGCCGTCGGCGGCCGCCAGGGCGTAGACGAACCCGGTGCACTGGTTGCGGATGTCCATGGCCCCGGCCGTATTCAGTTCCAACAGGTCTTCGATGAAAACCCCGTTGCCGGGGAAAAAAACGTCCGGGCTGAGGGTGGCGTAGAGAATCAGGTCGATATCGTTCTTGTCGATGCCCGCTTCGGCGATGGCCATCCGCGCCGCGGCCGCGCCCATTTCGGCGCCTGTCTCGACAACCTGGCCGTTGTCGTCCATCTCCACCCAGCGGCGTTCCTTGATACCGCTGCGCTCGGTGATCCACTCGTCCGAAGTGTCCATCCATTGGGTGAGATCATCGTTGGTGATGGTGCGGGCAGGGACATGGAATCCGGTGCCGATGATGGCCGCGCGGGACATGGGCAACTCCAATCAACCTGTTTTGGGACTATTCCTGGACGGATGCCGGGCTAACGATGTGCGGGAATGGCCCCGGGCATGACTTTCCTGTTCTGCCGGATGAAGGCCTCGGCCTGGGTCCGGGATTTGAAATATCCGATCCTGACCCGGAAGATCAACTTGTCGTCAGAGGTGTTGCCCACCTTGACCCGGGCGTCGAAACCCCTGGCCTTGAGACGGGCCGCTTCCTTGTCGGCGTTGGCCACTTCGCCGAAGGATCCCGTCTGAACCATGTACGGACCGCGGGCCACCGGTTGGATGAGTTGGGGGGCGGGCCGGGTGGCTTTGGGTTTGACGGGCGCCGGTTTGGGGGTCGGGTTGGTGGCGGCGGCCTGCTGGATCGGTTCTTTGACGACGGGTTTGGCCGCGGTCTGTCCGGTGGGTTTTTCCGGAGTCAGGTTGGTGGTCTGATCCGCGATGTCCACATCGCCGGAGCGGGGCTCGGTATTTTTCGGCATATTGGTTTCGTTTTCGGGCGCGGTGACGACGGTCTGGTATTCCCCGATTCCGGTGGGCACATCACTGCCCTGATCCCGGAAAATGAGGACCGCGCCGATGATGCAAACTGCAATGGCCACCCACATGATCCTCGGCAGGCCCCGGCCCCTGCGGGAGCGGCGCATCCTGGATCCGGATTTTCTGCTGCTGGTCATGGCTTGCGGTCATCTTTCGCTTTGATGTTCAACGCAGGGTCCGTCCGGTCGGGAATCAACAGGCTGAACAGGACCGTGGCCGCCAGGGAAACCAGGAACCCCGGGATCATTTCATAGAGCAGGCCGTTCAGGAAGTCGATATTGTACCAGACGACCACCGTGACGGTTCCGGAGATGAACCCGGCCAGGGCCCCCGCCCGGCTGGCGCCCCGCCAATGAAGCGCCAGAAGCAAGGGAGGTCCGAAGGCCGAACCCAGGCCCGCCCAGGCATAAAGCACCATATCGTAGACAAACCTGTCCGCCTGCCATGCAAGAATGAAGCCGATCGCGCCCACTCCCAGGGTCGCCCAACGGCCGAGGGCCACCAGTCTGGCCTGGGGGGCGTCCGGACTGATCAGGCGCCGGTAGATATCTTCGCTGATCGCGCTGGCGGATGCAAGCAATTGGCTGTCCGCGGTGGACATCATGGCGGCTATGGCCCCGACGATCATCAGCACCGCCAGCCATTCGGGCATGAAAGTTCGTGCCATCAAAGGCATGAGCTGTTCCTGGTCGGCGATCACCTGCCCGGGTCCCATGGCTTCCGGGCCGAAGTGGGCCAAGCCGGTCAGTCCAATCAGGATGGCTCCGAAAAAGGCGATCAACGCCCAGCCGACGGCGATCAGGCGGCCGGTTTTGACCTCTTCCGGTGAACTTATGGCCATGAAGCGCAGCACCAGGTGCGGCTGGCCCATGTAGCCCAGCCCGATGCCCAGGCTGCCGATCACGCCGCTGATGGCCGCCCAGCCGGTGTCCCCGGGCGCCACCTGAAGATAGGTCCCGCCAAAGTCTGCCAGTTTGGCATGAAGTCCCGCCGGTCCGCCCAGTTCCCCCAGCACGGCCAAAGGCAGAACCGCCAGGGTGACGAGCATGATGACGCCCTGGACCAGGTCGGTCCAGCTGACGGCGAAAAGGCCGCCCGCGGCGGTGTAGAACAGAACCAGAACCGCGCCGATCCCCATCCCGGCCAGGGGTGGGATGTTGAGGTAGAAATTCAGGACCTTGCCCGCGGCCAGGAACTGGGCGGCGACGTAGAAGGTGAAGAAAAACAGGATGATCGCCGTGGCGGTGATGCGCAGGGAATGGCCCCGGTCGCCGAAGCGGGCGGCGAAATAGTCGGCCAGGGTCAGGGCGCCCACACGCTCGGTTTCTTCGCGCAGGCGGCGGGCGACCACGAACCAGGAAAACGCGATGCCCGCGCAGCAGCCGATCCCGACCCAGATGGTGGTCAAACCCGTGGCGAAAGCCAGTCCGGGCAGGCCGATCAACAGCCAGGCGGATTCACCGCTGGCCCTTTCGCTGAAGGCGGCCACCCAGGGGCCCAGGCGGCGGTCGGCCAAAAGATAATCGTCAAGGGTGCGGTTCAGCCGGGCGGCCCGGATTCCGACAACCAGGATGATGAGACTGTAGATGATCAGACCGATGACAAGGGGATTCACGGACCCTCCCTGATGGCGGATGATGAACGTTGGCGTCATATTAATGCCCTGCCGCCCGTTTGATCAACAAGGCAAAACACGGTTGACCTGAAGGGAAATTCCCTTGCAGGATGATGGTCCAGGTCGAACCGAAAGCCGAATTTCCCCTGAAGGAGAGAGAAGTGCCTCATTGGTTCGTGGAGATGCACCCGGTCAAACAGGCCCTGGTGGCCACCCTTTTCACCTGGGGCGTGACGGCCCTGGGAGCGTCTTTCGTGTTTTTCTTCCGGACCATAAACCGGAAGCTGTTGGACGCGATGCTCGGGTTCGCCGCCGGCGTCATGATCGCCGCCAGTTTCTGGTCCCTGCTGGCTCCGGCCATCGAAATGGTCGAAGCCGAAGGTGGACGGCCCTGGGTGCCGGCCGTTATCGGATTCCTGGCCGGTGGGGTCTTCTTGTATATTGTCGACAAGATCCTGCCCCACCTGCACCTGGGGTTCCCCCGGGAGGAAGCCGAGGGCATCAAGACCAGCTGGCACCGCTCGGTGCTGCTGGTGCTCGCGATCACCCTGCACAACATTCCCGAAGGTTTGGCCGTGGGGGTGGCCTTCGGCGCGGTGGCCGCGGGGGTGGAATCGGCCACCCTGGGCGCCGCGGTGGCCCTGGCCCTGGGTATCGGCATCCAGAATTTTCCGGAGGGGTTGGCGGTGGCCGCGCCTCTGCGCAGGGAAGGCTGGACGCGCCGCAAGAGTTTCGCCTACGGACAGGCTTCGGGTATCGTCGAACCGGTCGCCGGGGTGATCGGCGCCGCGGCCGTGCTGATGATGCGTCCGATCCTGCCCTACGCCCTGGCCTTCGCGGCTGGCGCCATGATCTACGTCGTGGTCGAGGAGTTGATCCCCGAATCCCAGCTGGAAAAAAACACGGACATCGCCACCATCGGCACAATGTTCGGTTTCGCGGTGATGATGACGCTGGATGTGGCCCTGGGTTGATTCATTTTTTCGGGCGTAAACCCAGCTGGTGCAGGCCGGGCGGCGGACCCTGGGGGAACCGCGCATACATGTTGAGTTCGCTCCAGCCGAGATCCGGGTAGTTTTCCAGGGGTGCCCGGGAGTGACCGCCCGCCATGGCGCTTCCCATGATGATCCACAGGGGCAAGGAAACCGCGGCGCCCAACCCGTGGGAAAGGGTCGACAGGGATCCGGCGGTCACCCACCCGATTGCCTGGCCGGTCTCGGGGTCGAAATGCGCGATTTTTGCTTTCTTGACCATCCCCAGCGGCACCCCCCTGACGGGATCCTTGGTTGAACTGGTCCAGGCCAGGACATACAGGCTGTCATTGTCGACCGCCAGGAATTCCCCCCACAACTCCTCCTCGTCATGTGAGTCCACGAACTCCACCGTCACCCAGGCACCATAGGGGTCGACGGGCGCTTCGGACGCGGTGGAAAGCCAATCGTCCGGCGCTCCGGTACTGGCGCAGCCGCCCGCGGCAAGACAGGATACCAGCACGAGTCCCAACATTCTTGAATTCCGGCTAATGCGCATAACGGCTCCCCCAGAAATGAGCTTCCATGCCCGGTTCGAGCTCCTTGAATTTCGGAGCCAGGTAGCTTAACGCCAGGCGCGGATAGCGGAACATCAAGGCGGCCTTGACGGGGTCCTCCTCGGCCAGCCACTCCTCGCGCATCCATTCCAGGTAGTAGCCGCGGCTTTCCAGGAATACATCCCACTGTCCACCGGCTGTCGGGAGGTCGTAAACGAGTCGGTACCGGTCTCCCGGCAGGGTTATCAGGGTCCGGTCCGGCGACGTCAGTTTGGCCAGGGCGTCGGGATCGGGATGCCCGTTCCGCAGCACCATCGCCGGGGCCACCCTGTCCGGCCACACCCGGTCTCCGAGAACGGCCAGGGCCACGTAGTCCAATCGCCAGTTGCCCTTGGTAAACCTCAGGCGCAGGCGGGGGTCGGCGGGATCCAGGTCCGGCAGGCGCAGCATATGGACATTGACGGCCAGGGGGCCGGTTTCGCCCGTGGTTCCCGCGGTGATCCATTCACCGTCCGGGCCGGGGACCTGGACTTCGATCCTGCCCAGCAGGTCTCCCAGGGTTTGACTGCCAGGCTGGGTTTCGGGGGCATGATCCAGACGAGCCAGGGCCGGCGCCGCCTGTTCCCCCAGGTAGGCCAAACCCTGATAGAACAGGTACGTGCTGAGCAGGGAATGCCGGGAAGCGACGACCAGGCCCAGCTTTCCCGGAGGAATTCGGTCGAATTCCAGATCGAGGCTTTCCTTGGCGCCCAGATAGAGCGAATCCGCCAGGCTGGTCCTTTCCCTGCCGTCGCAGGCGGTCAATAATTCGGTGCATTCCCCCTCGGAGCCGAGGCCGCGTACCGGGCTCTGCAAATTCATGGCTTCCCAAAAGGTGCCGTCCTGGGCGGCCATGACTCTCCCGTCGGGCGGCCGGGGGACCATCAGCAGGTCGGCATGCCTGACCACATGTGTTTCCAGGGCTTCGTTGGTCATGTCGAGGGTGAATCGGCCTCCGGTCCCGGTCGCGCGGAACAGCGCATCGAGGTCGGAGTCCTCCAGGTTCGGCGCCACACTCGCGGAAAAACCCTCGGCCATCAGCAAGGATTGGCCGTGTTCGTCTGCGGCGTAGAAAGTGGGACAGGAACCGAAACAGGCTTTGGGATTGGCGATGCAGTAAACAGTCAGACCGAGGGAGGCCACGCTGAGAACCGACAACCCCGCGACCGCCGAGGAAGTGTGGACGATATTCGATTCGAAGATGGCGACGGAATCCAGGGGGACGACAAAGGGGCCACCGGCCACGGAATCCCGCCGGGCGTCATAAAGGATGCCCCGGCCTTCGATGACCCGGCTGGTTTCGTCGACATGCCAATTGGAAAGGAGGTAAACCCCACCGTCGGACAGGTGGGCCTTGAGCCACGGTGATTTTCCGTCCAAACCCTCCTCGCGAGCCAGTTCATACGGCTGGTGAAGGGCTTTTTTCTGAACCTTGAGGGAACAGCCCAGGCAAAGGACCAAAAGAATTCCCACAGACAAAATGAAGGGAATCCGACTTTTCAGGATTGTTATGGTCATGTTTCCCCCTTTTGTTGATTGTACCATTTCAATCATATCAAGTCGCAAGCCAAAATCCGCAGAAGGGGAAAATTTAATAACTTGTTGGTATTGGCTGTTTTGTGTGCTTTTGGGAAAACAGGTCGGGTTCGGGGAAGCCGATCATAGTGCGGGATCGGGCAACCGGGTGCATCCGAATGGAAACAATGATCCACAGAAATGAGCCTGTGCTTGCTACCATGTAGCCGGGCCGTTTATCCTCCCGCTATGGGTAGGGGGCGGAAACCAGGAGGCGCGCGGATTGGGAAAATACAAGGGCATCCATCCCGGATCCTTCATCTTTGATCTGGACGGCACACTCATCGATTCGGGTCTGGATATCGCCCTGTCGGCCAATTTCACCCGGATTCATTTCGGGCTGCCGGAACTGCCGGTGCCCACGGTGAAGGGTTACGTGGGTGATGGGGTGGCCAAGCTTTTGACCCGGACCCTGGGGCACGACATCGGCTCCGGCCTGACCGGCGAGGCGGGGCTTCCCGTCAGCGATGAGAGGCACGCCGAAGGCATGACGGTTTTCGCCGACCATTACGGCCGCCATCTGCTGGACAACACCTCCCTGTATCCCGGAGTCCTGGACATGTTGGCCCGGTTCCGGCGGATCCCCCTGCATCTGGCCACCAACAAACCCCGGGAATTCACGGACAGGATCCTGGCCGGGCTTCACCTGGCCGGCGCCTTCCGCAAGGTCGTCTGCGGTGACGAGACGCCCGCCCGCAAACCGGATCCGGCGCATCTTCGGGTGGCCCTGGAGGGGCTTGATGTCGCCCCGCGGGAAGTGGTGGTCGTGGGGGACAGTCCCAATGATGTCCACGCCGCCAAGGCTTTGGGCGCGGTGTCGGTGGCCTGCACCTTCGGGCTGGTTCCGCCGGGGCTGCTGAAATCCGCGGGGGCTGATTTCACCATCGATGCCATGGGCGACCTGGCCCGCCTGTTCCCTTCACGATAGGACATTCGTCATGAGCGACCGCGTGCCTCCCCTGTATCCCTGGCCACTGGACCGTCTGCTGCGGCGCGTGGCGACCGAGTGGGAGGACCGGAGTGAGATCTTCGGCCTGGCCGGGCGGCGTTTCTTCCGGCCCGACTCGGCGATCGATCTCGGCTGCGACATCGCCGGACGCCGGGTGGCCACGCCCGTGGGGCCGGCCGCGGGACCCCATACCCAGCTGGCCCAGAACATCGCTCTGGCCTGGCTCGCGGGGGGGCGGACCTTCGAGTTGAAGACGGTGCAGATTCTGGATGAACTGGACATCGAGCGGCCCTGCATCGACATGGAAAACGTCGGCTACAACATCGAGTGGAGCCAGGAACTTACGTTGGACGAATCCCTGGTCGAATACGCCAAATCCGCCTTGCTGCTGGCGGTTCTGCGCCGTTGGGAACCTCTGGCCGCGGTCATGGGAGACCTGGCCGGCCCCGCAGGCGATCATACCTTCGAACTTTCGGCGGGATACGACCTGGCGGGCATCCGGTCCGACCGGATGACCGCTTTTTTCGAGGGCATGCT
Source organism: Candidatus Krumholzibacteriota bacterium (assembly GCA_039714075.1). Taxonomy (GTDB): domain Bacteria; phylum Krumholzibacteriota; class Krumholzibacteriia; order LZORAL124-64-63; family LZORAL124-64-63; genus JAGLCY01. Next base: position 26,225 of record JBDLKA010000030.1, read on the forward strand.
GGACGCCCGGACGGTGGTCGACAGGTTGCGGGAGGATATTCCGGCGCCCTTCGGTCACCTGCGGGATGTTCCGGTTGAAACGCGGATTTTCGATCACGTCACCCTGAGCACGTTCCACGGTTGTCCGCCGGACGAGATCGAGGGAATCGTCGAACACATGATGACCGCCCACGACGTCGACGTGACCGTGAAGCTGAACCCCACCCTGCTGGGAATGGAAACCGTCCGCGAAATTCTGCACGAACGGTTGGGACATACCGAAGTGCCGCTGGTGCCGGACGCTTTCGCGGCGGATCTTCAGTTCGACCGGGCCCTGGAAATGATCAATCGCCTGGAGGCGTTCGCCGCCTCGCGGGGGCGTGAGTTCGGCGTCAAGCTGACCAATACCCTGGTGGTGGGCAACCGGCGCGGGGTGATGCCCGGCGAGCAGATGTATCTGAGCGGCAAGCCACTGCACGTCATGGCGATCACCCTGCTGGACAAGCTGGTGGATGCCCTGCCGGGAAAATTCCGCCTGGGAACCGGCACGGGGCCCATTCCGGTGGCCTTCAGCGCGGGGATCGACAAGGACAACCTGGCCGCAGCCGTCGCCCTTGGTCTGGCGCCGGTGACGATCTGCAGCGACCTGCTGAAACCCGGCGGGTACGGCCGCATGGCGCAGGGGTTGCGCAAACTGGTCAAGACCATGAAGGAGCAGGGCCTGCCCGATCTGGGCGCCCTGCGCGGACAGGCCGAGGCCGAGGCAAGCACCCAGGGCCACCGGGACGCGGCGCAGGAGTTCGCCCGCCGTCTGGCCACGAGCGAGGGTTCGACTCCGTATGCCCTGGCGACCACCGGCAAACCCCTGCGGCAGGTCGATCACCAACTGGAAATGTTCGACTGCGTGGCCTGCACCAACTGCGTGACCGTGTGCCCCAACAACGCGTTCCTGCAGGTTCCGTCACAGGGGATCGAGGGCCTCGAGGCCCGGGCGCAGTACCTGGTCCTGGCGGAACTGTGCAACGATTGCGGCAACTGCACGACCTTCTGTCCCGAAGTCGGGGCGCCGCATCTGATCAAGCCCCGTCTCTACTTCGCTGCCATTGCCTGGGAAGAAACAGGAAGCCGGGGTTTTTTGTTGGACGGGATGGATGACGGCCTGGTGAGGACCGAAGGACCGGACGCGAAAGACGCCGCATTGGTGAAGAGCCTTGTGGAGAATGAAAGGTGGCTCAAGTCCTGCCTGGAAGGGGAGTAGGTCCTCTTACTCCCCGCCCAGGCTTTCCAGAAGATCTTCGAGAAGATTCCGGACGGCCGCCCGGGTGTAAGGGTCGTCTGGGTGGGACGGTTTCCCCTCGGTTTCGAAGTGCGGCCGCTCTGAATAATCCCTGCCCCAGCGGGCGTCGGTGTCCCGGACCAGCGAGGTCAAAAGGGATTCGGAACCCAGGGTGACATTCAGGAATTCCTCCAGCGCCCCGATCGGCCGGTCGAAGTGGCGGGCCAGCAGGGATGGGTCGAGTTTCAGTCTGGCAAGTATGGTGATGACTAGGGTTCCTGAGGGGTCCGCCAGCCGGGCTTCCAGGAGTTGCTTTATCTCCAGCAGGATCTGTTCTGCCCGTGCCACAGGCGAAGCTCCGGACAGGGAACCGGCAGCTTCACGCCCCACGGCTTCGGCCAGGGTGAATTTTCTTTCCCGCCGGATTTCGGATTCGGATATTTCCGTAGGCTTCCGCTTGGATTCCGGTTCCTGCCCGGGACCGGGAACATTGTCATTATCTGCACCTGGTTTTTTGGGCATTAACGGGGACATCTCCAGGAATTTATCATCCCATCAACCTGTTTTGATGAAAATGGCATGACCATTGATGTTCTGGACGCAAGTCAGATCCGGATCGGTTTCCTTTTCATGGACAAGGGTGGCGATTCCACGGGTACTGGGAAACCCGAAATCATCGAAAACGACAATGCCGCCGATGGGCATGCGCGGCCAGACCCACTCTAGGGTGTCTTTTCCGGATTGATAGACATCAACGTCGATGTGGCAGAATCTGAAGCTGCGCTCCTCGATTTCACCACCGGTTTCTTCAGGGAAAAGACCTTTCAGGATCTTGACCCGCTCGATACCGAGTTCGTCCATCAAGGAGCTGACCACCGGAATGGATGTGTCCGCATGTTCGCCGTCCGAGTAATATTTATCCTGTTCACCGGATTTCGCGACCCCTTCGAAAGTGTCACAAAGAAAAATATCCGCACTCAAGCCGAGCAGTTGGGACTTTTTCGCCAGCAAACCGCCGGTCCCGCCACGCCAGGCCCCGATTTCAACGATGTCTCCGTCAAGGTCCTTGGTCTGGGCCAGAAGATGCCAGAGTTCGTAACATCGAAAAAGATCCACCAGGGTGTTTTCCTGAATGATCCGGTGGCAAGCGAGGAATTCATCGTCCAGCAGCCAGGGACTGTAGGTTGCCCAGGACAAAAGGGTGGAGTCCCGTTCGGGGTCGAGGCATTTCTCGACAAACTTCGAGCGGGCCTGGAAAAGTGCCGTTTCCACCAGTTTTTTCCCGGATTTGGCGATCTTTTTCTTGTCCATGGCAACCTCAAAATTCAGGGGCCCCGTGAAGGCCCCTGGAAAAAATACCGGTCTCGGAGTCTAACGGAACAATGCCTTAAGGGATCCCCAACTTTCGGTTTCCACGGAAACGACATTGTCCGTGCATCCGGCAGCGGGGTTGAATCCAATTAAACCACCTGGTCCGGTTAAACAAGGAGAGAATTGTGAAACCGCGCAATCGTCCCCGGTCGGTTGGCAGACCATTGAATTGACGTGGGCGTTGTCGGCCGTCCCGATGGGATCACAGGGTCCGATATAATCAATACCGTTATCCCAGAAAATATTGAACGAAAAAATCTGGCAATCAACGGCTCTGACAGCGGGCGCTCCTCCGCTATTATGCGCAAAGAGGTTATACTCTGCGATCAATTGAGAACTGCCGCCATCCCTGATACAAGAGGCTCCGTAGGGGGCCAGGTTCCTGAGGAAGGTATTGTGTCTGAGCTCGCAGGTGGCAACAAAAAGGTCAATGTTGCCGGCGTATGACCCGGACCGGTTTTCCACAATACGGTTCCACTCGACAACAACACTTGACCTGTTGACGCCGATGACTCCGGCATAATTGGTGCTGGTGTTGTTATTGAAGAAGTTGTTCGTAATGGTGGCCTGGGCGTATTCAATAACCGTGATGGCCGACGATTTGTAGGAAATGTTTCCGATGAAATCGTTGTCGTGGATATCGGCGGTGGAATACATCTGGACGGATACTCCAGCACCTTCATAACTGGTATGGTTGTTCAGGAAGATATTGTTGTCGATTTCAATCTCCGTATGGTCATAGACCCTGACACCGCCGCCGATATAACCTCCGCCGTTAGTGAGGGTGAAACCGGAAATCCTGTTCCCTGGACCGCACAAATCTGCACTTATGCACATGTCGCCATTTCCGTTGATGATGGTGGATCCGGGTCCTGAAGAGCTTATCAACACCACTCCGCCGACCATGGTAATGTTTTCCACATAGGTGCCTGCGTTGACTGTCACCGTGTCGCCGGACCCCGCGAGATCCAATCCACCCTGGATGGTAAGGGCATCACCAGACCCGCCCTTGTCGACAATGATTACCGCGGCCATCGTGGTGGAAGAAAAAAGTATCAAGGTGAAAAAGACGAGTATCCCTTTTATTATTTTCATGTCATCTTCCAATCATTCAAATGGAAAATATATGCGAACATTAATGAGTCTACGCCCAATACAACTGCTTTCCAACAGCAAATTGGATTTCATATTCCGGAAAGTGATTGAAAAGTAAGGAATTGAGAGCTTTTAGATCTCAGATCTGGAAATTCAGGAGCCGTAGGAATGGTCGATCGACAAGCTAATTTTCAGGACCTGGATCATTTGGCGGCGGGCGTCCCTGCTGCTACGGGGCAATTTATTCTTGAACGCCGAGCCCGCCTGATCCGCCCCCTGATTCCGGTCCCCTGCGGCCACCTGGTCGATTTCGGCTGCGGCAACGGGGCCCAGACACTGTTGTTCGCCGGGGATTGCGACCGGTTGACCGGGGTGGACGTCAGCCATGAGTTCCTGGCGGAATTTCGCCGGGAAATCGCCGGCCGCGGGCTGGCCGACAGGGTGGACGCCCTGGCCACCGCAGGCGGTCCCATCCCGCTGCCCGACGGTTCCGCCGATGTCGTGACTTCTTTTACGGTCCTGGAACATGTCCCGGACGAAATGGCGGCCCTGGCGGAGATGCGTCGGATTCTGCGTCCCGGGGGAAAGCTGATCATCACCGTTCCCAACCGGTGGTGGATTTTCGAAACCCACGGGGCCGATTTGCCGTTGTTACCGTGGAATCGGGTGCCCCTGGTCAGTTGGTGGCCCAAAAAACTCCACGACCGCTGGGCCCGGGCCCGCATCTACCGCCGCCGGGAAATCGAGAAGCTTTTGGTCCGGTCGGGTTTCAACATCGAGGCAAGTTTTCGCATGACGGCTCCCATGGACATGATTTCGTGGGATCCACTACGCCGTTTTGTCCGGTCGACCCTGTTTCGCCCCGACCGGGCGCCCACACCATTCCAGGCCACGGAAATTGTGGTGGCCGCCACGAGGTGATCCCATGCACTCCCCTTCGAAGGTAGTCCTCTTCATGATCTTGTCCCTTGCTGCAGTTACCGGTTGCGGGGGCGGAGACGAGGCTCCCGAAGCCGAAATCCGTCCCCACGAAATGACCCTCCACGGCCATACCCGTGTCGACAACTATTTCTGGCTGAAGGACAGGGAGAACCCCGAAGTTATCGCCTACCTCGAGGCCGAAAACGCCTACCTCGCCGAGACGATGGCCCACACCGAAGAGTTTCAGGAAGATCTGTTCGAGGAGATGAAGGGGCGCATCAAGAAGGACGATTCCTCGGCTCCCTACGAATGGAACGGCTATTGGTACTATACCCGCTTTGTAAAGGGCGGCGAGTATGCCCTGCATTGCCGCCGGCCGGGCAGCATGGACGGTCCCGAAGAGATCATGTTCGACGGCAACGCCATGGGAGAGGGGCTCGGCTATTTCTCCCTGCGCGGCGTCGGGGTCAGCCCGGATACCAGACTGGCCGTGTTCGGCGTGGATGAAGTCGGCCGGCGGTTCTACACCCTGCGCGTGAAGGATCTGGCTTCGGGCAAGGTCCTGAAGGATGAAATCAGGGACGTGACCGGCAACGTGACCTGGGCCATGGACAACCGGACCCTGTTCTATTCCCGGCAGGACCCGGAGACCCTGCGCTCATACCAGGTCTGGCGGCATGAACTCGGGACGGACACTTCCCGGGACATCCTGGTATTCGAGGAAAAGGACGACACCTTCAGCTGCTATGTCTCCCGCTCGAAATCGGACAGGTATCTGTTCATCAATTCCCGCCAAACTCTCAGCAGTGAAACCCGTCTGCTGGAAGCCGACAACCCGACCGGCGAATTCCGGGTCTTCCAGGAGCGGCAGCGGGATATGGAATACAGGGTGGGGCATCAGGGGGATCGGTTCCTGATCAGGACCAATCTGCATGCGAAAAATTTCCGCCTCATGGAATGCGGGCTGGAACAGACCTGGCTGGCCAACTGGCGCGAGGTCGTGGCCCATCGCGACGACGTGCTGCTCGAAGACGTGGAAATATTCGACGACTACCTGGTGCTGGGGGAACGGTTCGACGGTCTGACCCACTTGAAAATCATGCCGATGGATGGCAGCGCGCCGCATCACCTGGATTTCGGCGAACCCACCTGGTCGGCCTGGACGGCCTACAACCCCCAAATGGATGCGGGGACCCTGAGATTCGGTTACACCTCCCTGACCACGCCGCGGTCGACCTTCTCCTACGACATGAAGACCCGGCGCAAGGAATTGATCAAGCAGCAGGAAATCCTCGGCGGTTTCGACGCGGCCAACTACCAGGCGGAGTATCTGCACGTCCCGGTGCGTGACGGCGTGCTGGTCCCGGTGTCCCTGGTCTACCGCAAGGGATTCAAGCCTGACGGGAAAAGTCCTTTGCTGCTGTACGCCTACGGGTCCTACGGATTCAGCATGGACGCGGGATTCAACTCGAACCGTTTGAGCCTGCTGGACCGGGGTTTTGTCTACGCCATCGCCCATGTCCGGGGCGGGCAGGAGATGGGCCGGTCCTGGTACGAGGACGGCAAACTACTGAAAAAGAAAAACACCTTCACCGATTTCATCGATTGCGGCCGATACCTGGTGAAAGAGAAATTCACCTCCGATGACCGGCTTTTCGCCGCCGGTGGTTCGGCCGGCGGTCTGCTGATGGGTGCAGTGGTGAACATGGCCCCGGATCTGTGGCGGGGCGTGGAAGCCGGGGTCCCGTTCGTGGACGTGGTGACCACCATGCTGGATGATTCCATTCCCCTGACCACCGGCGAGTACGACGAGTGGGGCAACCCCAACGACAAGGAATACTACGACTACATGCTCAGCTATTCCCCCTACGACCAGGTGAGCGCCCAGGACTACCCCGCCATGCTGGTCACCACCGGGCTGCACGACAGCCAGGTGCAGTATTTCGAACCGGCCAAGTGGGTGGCGAAGTTGCGGGCGGTTGGCACCGGCGACAACCCCCTGATCTTCAAGATCAACATGGAAGCCGGCCACGGTGGAAAATCGGGCCGCTTCCGGCGGTTGGAAGAGAAAGCCCTGGCCTACGCGTTCTTCCTGGATCTGGTGGGGATCAGGGAATAGCGCGATCGGCGGCATCGAAAAAGCCCCGGGCGGTTGCCCGGGGCTTTTTTATTGGTGAAGGAACCGCCCTTATTTGATCAGAAGCATCCGGCGCGTCTGCCTGATGGCCGGACCCTCCATGGTGTACAGGTAGGTTCCCGAGGCCACCGCGCGGCCGGACTGGTCCCGGCCGTTCCAGACCTCGGAATGACGGCCCGCGGTGTAGGGACTGTCGACCAGCGTCCGGATGCGCCGGCCGTCGATGCTGTAGATGTCGATCCTCACCCGGCCCGGAACCGCCAGATCGAACGAGATGGTGGTCATGGGGTTGAACGGGTTCGGATAGTTGAGATGCAGGGCCGAAACCGTGGGCAGATCTCCGTCGTCACCCACGGGTGTGGCCGCAGTGGTGGTCACCGGGACGGAGCTGTTGTCCTGGCCGCGGGCGTCGACGTCGGCGATCTGGAGCTGGGTATTACCCGCAGCCAGAACCTGGAAAGTAACCGAGGCTATCGTTCCGACCCCGGATATACCGCTTTCCCGTACTCCGGCCAGACAGACATCCACCACACCGGGGGAGGCCGACAGGACCAGGGAGTTGCCGCCCTGATCGGTCAGTAGTTGGCCACCCTGGATTGAAACGGGTTCGACCACGGCGGGATCCCACACCAGGGGCATTTGGATGCCCTGGATCCGGCCGTCGGATGCCAGCACCAGATTGGCCTGGAAGGTTTCCCCGACGCCGGGTATGTCCGGCAGGTGGAGCGCCAGAATGTTGTTGGGCGCCGGATCCGGCACGTCATTGGAAGCCAAGGCCTGGGCGGAGGCTCCCGCGTCCGTACCGTAATTGATCCCGAAGAGCATGAGATCCTCGAATTCGATCATGTCGTCGGTGGTCGGCAGACCGTCGACGCTCATGTCGCTGGAGGGACCGATATCGAGGTTGTTCAGGTACAGGGGTTGGCCGTCCGATGTGCCGTAATGGGCACCGAGCAGCGTCAGGTCGTCGGTCCAGACCTTGTTGTCCCCGTCCAGGATGGGGTCGCCGCCGTCCGAGACGTCACCCAGCAGGTAGTTCAGCACACCGGTGGTCATGACGGCTGTCGACTGGTTGCCCAGGGCATCGGCAGCCCGGGCGCAGAAGTACCAGTAATCCCGGGTCGTGGCCAGGTCGGTGGTGGTTTCCGCACCTGCGGGTACCACGTTCACCAGTTCCCAACCTTCGGCGATGGGATTGACCGGCAGGGTCGGGGCGCTGCCGCCTCCGTCATCGTACTCGGGGTAGCCGCCGAAGCCCTTGCGGTACACCGAGACGGTTGCGGCGTCCGGGTCCACCGAATCGGTCCAACTGATGTCGACCTCCGTGACGTTGCCGGGCGCGTTGTCCAGCATGACCTTGCTGAAGGCCAGGTTGGTCACGCCGGTCGGGGCGGTGGTGTCGATGAGGATGTCCGCGGGCCCGCCCGCCGCCGCGGCGATGGGGGCGTTGAGACAGTCGCGCAACTCCACATTCGTGATGTCGATGGTGCCGGTCCCGTCGGGTATCGTGTTGGTCACGTCCAGGGTGAACAGCGTGCCCGTAAGGGCGGTCGCTCCACAAGGCTCCCCGAGAATGGCGATATCGACGTCATAGGTCCCGTCCAGATTGTCGATGGGGTTGAACGAGGTCGCACTGATACTGCTCAGATAATCACCTTCAGTGATGCTGAGGATTCCGTCGCACAGATCCAGGTTGGTCAGCCCGAAGGTGACCGTGAACCCGCGGATATCGGTCCCGCTGTCCCGCAGGATCTCCACCGGGACACCGGTCGCACAGGGGAGGCCGGTTGAAATTCCGGGCACTCCGCTGGTGTTGGCGACGATGACGGTCCCCGAAGTCGGCGCGAAATTGGCGGTCACGTGGCGCGGCCGGTCCATGGTGATGGTGGCCGGGTTGTCGGTGCCGCTCAGGTCACCCGACCAGCCGGTGAAGACCCAATCGACATCGGGCGTGGCGGTCAGCTGGACCGGATCGCCGCAGGTATAGACGGCCTGATCCGGGCTCTTGGCCACCGAGCCGAGGCCTGATGTGGTGATGTAGATGGAGTTCAGGTCCTGGTCGTCGGGCTCGACCACCGCATCGACGGTGTTGGAGAAATAGTCGACGAAGGTGGTGAAGGGCGGGGCGCTGGTACCGTTGGGGCTGTGATTACCGGCGAACAATCCAACACCGGTCACCGTCAGGTTGTATGTCAAGCTTCCGGCCAGTGTCCAGGCGGATCCATCCGAGGAATAGTACATGTCCCAAAGGTCGCCGGTTCGTTGGACCCTCAGGTAAAGGGGTTGGTCACCCGGTATTCCCACGCCGCCGTCAAAAATCGTGGGGGTGTTGCCGTCAGTGGTCCCAAATGCCCTGATGGCCGTTTCGGTGCTGTTGAAGTCGAATCGCAACCAGGTCTGGTTGTCCTGAAGAACGATTATGCCCTGTTCACCGTACGAGGTGTCCGGCAGGGTCGAGGAGAATTTCACCTCAACGGTGAAATCCTTGTCCTGGGATGCCTGCAGGATGTACGGAGCGTTGATGACCCCGTTATACGGTTCATGGGAAATGCCACCGGGTACCGAAATGGCCACCTGGGCGTCGCCGGAAAATGCGCCGACAATGACCGGATCGGGTGCG
>JBDLKA010000031.1:0-34393 GCA_039714075.1 Candidatus Krumholzibacteriota bacterium
ACCCCGACGATTTCCCGGGCCTTGGTGTAGCCCAGCTCACCGGAAACCATGGCATCCCGCACGGCCGGCAAGCCATCCAGCTGCCGGGCCAGCCGAATGAAATCCCCGGTCCGTGACTTGGAAAACCCGAGACCTTTCATGGCGTACTGGTTGATGGAAGAGTAGCCGAGTTCCGCGTACAAACGACGCCGCATGACCTCGGCGAACCACAGGACGGCGCACTGCCGGGCCTGCTCCATGGCCTTCAACGAACGGCGCAGGGAAGAATGAACATTAGCTGCGGACTGGTCGGGAACGTAGGAAACAGCGGACATGATATACCTCCAGGGTTGGGTGCATGGGAGGTACAATCAATATACGAACAAACAGCGAAAACAGCAAGAAAAAAGTCAGCTAAACAGCAAATTTTTCAATTGGTTATGGATGTCAAAAATCAACCCAAAATCACCCTGGAAAACCCCTGAAAGGCCCCCCGGGGGGCCCTCGGAAGTCCTCTCACCACACCGGCAAAAATCCCCACTTGATCTCAGCGATCAACCCGAACAGCTTGCCCGCCCGGAACAGGAACTCCAACCCCACGACCATCACCAGGACCGCCGCCACGAAGTTGAATTTCCGCTGCAGCGAAGGCGCGAGGCGTCCGGCGCCAAGGCCCACGGCGATCAGGACCGGGATGGTGCCCAGGCCGAACATCACCATGGTGTGGGCTCCGTGCAGGGGTGTCGGCGCCGTCAGGGCGGCCATGGCGATGGCGTAGACCGGGCCACAAGGCAGGAATCCGTTGGCCACACCCAGCAGGTAGCGTCCGGCCATGCTTCGGGTCCCTACCAGAGCCATGAACTTCTCGGCGGTGAAGCGGCCCAGGCGGCTGCTTTCAACGATGCGGGTGGTGGGCAACCAGCCTTTCAGGCCCAGACCCAGCAGGATCATCAACACACCCGAAATCAAAAACAATCCGCCACGAACCTCGTTGGAAGGCCCCGCGGCCTGGGCGGCGGCGGCCAGCAGGGCGAACAGCAAGCCGATGACGGCGTAGGAATTCACACGTCCCAGATGATACACCAGAAGGGATGGCAGCAGATTACGGATCCGGTGGTCGGTCTTTCCCTGGGCCAGCGAAAAGGTGCTGATCAGGGGCCCGCACATGCCGATGCAGTGGCCGAGACTGGTGGTCACACCGATCCCGAAGGCAGCCCAGACGGTGAGGATGGTGGAGTCGATTTCAGGAACGGGACCGCAACAGCTGGTCATGAATCCCCCAGGCGCAGGGCGCCGGCTGGCAGTAAAGCAAAGATGATCCTGAGAAAGTAGGCTACCAAGAGTCCACTTTCAACCCTGCTGTGGGGTGGGAATTCGGGCACGGACATTGACGCGATCAGGGGCGGGAATTACACTGCAGACCGCTTCAGTTCCCCTGCCACGGGCCAAATCCGAGGGAAAGGATCGGCGTGTCCGAAACTTCAAAAAAGATCGTCCTGCTGGCCATGGCCGTCGTCATGGCCCTGGGATTGGGTGAGATCGTTCTGCGGGTGATCGACTTCGGCGCCATCACTCCCGAGATGAATTTCGGGGTCAACACCCGGATGGCCCTGGACAAGGGCCGCTTTCTGCCCGACGCGGACCTGTTCTGGAAGCTTCCGTCCCACCCGCGTGATATGGACATCCGCGCCATCCAGCCCGATGTCCAGGTTCCTCCCAAGGGCCAGCGCCGCCGGATTCTTGTCCTGGGCGATTCCTGTTCCCGGCTTTCCATGGCCGTGCCTCCCTATTCGGCTCTTCTGGAGGATTCCCTGCAGAGCCACGGCGTCGAGGTCTGGAACGCCGCCGTCCCGGGCTACACCTCCTGGCAGGGACTGGCCTGGCTCCACAAGCAGTTGCTGGCCATGCAGCCCGACGTCGCGGTGATCTACTTCGGGTGGAACGACCACTGGCGCGCCACCGGCATCACGGATCGGGATTACGCAAAGCAGCTGCGGGGACCATCTCTTCGCCTGGCCCGGCTTTTCCGGAAAATGCCGGACCCGCCGCCCCTGCGCGTGACCAGCGAGCAATACCGGGAAAATCTCCAGGTCATGGTGGCCGAACTGGAGGCGATCGGAACCCGGGTTGTGCTGGTGGCCGCTCCTGCGAGCCTGACCCAGGAGGCCCGGGCGCGCATCCTGCAGACTCGTTATCTGGTTCGCGGGGACAATGCCGGCGCCATCCACCAGGAATACCTGGAGGTCGTGCACGAGGTGTGCGCGGGGTCGGGCGCCCACCTGTTGGACGCCGGCCGGATTTTTTCCGTGGTCGGAGCCCCGAAACAGCTTCTCATGCGTGACGGCGTTCACCTGACCGACAAGGGCCACCAGCTGATGGCCACCCTCCTGGCGACCCAGCTTGTTCCGTTGCTGGACAACGACGCCGGTTCGCTGCCCGGAACCGAAGCATTGGCCGCCCGGGCGCAATCGTTCATGCAAACCGGCGAGGTGCGTTGATGGCCCGGGCCTCCAAAGCGCGTGCCGCCGGGAAACCGTTCCCCACCCGCCAGGCGGTCATCCTGGTTGCGGCGGCTTTGGCGTTCCGGTTGGTCTACTGGCTGCTGGCCTCCAAATCCCTGTTCATGCAAACCCCGGTGGTCGACGGATCCTTTTTCGATATCTGGGCCCGGACCCTGGCCGCGGGCAGGGTTTTCCAGGCCCAGGCTTTTTTCAAGCCACCCCTGTACGCCTACCTGCTGTCCTGGTTGTATCAGGCCGGCTTTACCATGACGGGGGTCCTGGTCCTGCAGATGCTGGTCGGATCCGGCACCGTTCTTTTGACGTTCCTGTGCGGACGTCTGGTCTTCACCCCGCGGATCGCCTTCGGCGGCGCGTTGATTCTCGCGGTTTTGCCCATCCTGCCCTTCTTTGAAACCCAGCTGCTGGCCGAAACCTGGACCACCGCCCTGACGATGGGTTCGGTGCTGCTGGTTCTGAGGATGGTGACCGGGAAAACCGCCGCCCCCGGCCGGACGCTTTTTATCGCCGGGGCGCTCATGGGTGTCGCGGCCCTGGGACGACCGAACCTGATGCTGCTGATCGCGGCGGTCGCGGTGTGGCTGTGGTGGTGGCGGCGGTCGGGCAACCGGCCCCCCGGTGGGGAGGTCACCACCGGTTCGATCATTCTTCTGCTCGCCGGGTTCCTGCTCGCGGTGTCGCCGGCCACCATCCACAATCTCAAGTACGGGGAATTTTCCCTGATCAGCGCCAATCTGGGGGCCAATCTCGTCACGGGGAATTCCGATGTGGCGGACGGCGTGTCCGCCCTGCCGGTGGGTGTTGTCTGGGACGATTTCCAGCTCCAGACCAGGCAGGAGGGCATGACCAGTCCGGGCCAGGCCTCGCGGTACCTGACCGGGAAGGCTCTCGCCTGGGTTGCCGCCAATCCCGGCCGCGCCCTGGGCCTGCTGGGCAAAAAAGCCTTACTGCTGGTGAACGCCCAGGAAGGGCGCAACAACATCAATCCGGCCTGGTTCGCCCGGGAAGAGGGCGTCTTCCTGCTGGCCCGCTGGTGGCCGGCCACCTGGTTGATTTTGCCGGTGGCCATCCTGGGTATGGCCCTTTTCCGGCGCTGGCCACCCGGGGCGAGTCTTCTGTTGTGGATGGTCCTCATACAGGCCGCCGGCGTCCTGCCGTTTTTCGTGAACGCCCGTTTCCGGATGCCCCTGCTGCCGTTCCTGGCCCTGTTCGCGGCGGCCGGCGTCATGGTGCTGATCGAGCACTGGCAAGCGGGGGATCGCCGGGCCCTGGCTGTCCGCCTGGGATTTGTCGCCGCACTTTTCGTGGTGGTGAACGTGGACTGGTTCGATCTGGGCGCCGACCGCTGGTTGGCGCGAGACTGGTTCAATCATGGGTTGATCCAGGGGCGGCCCTATGAAGGCCGCCAGCCGAATCCAGCCCTGGCGGAGCAAAGTTTTCGCCGGGCCATGGCATTGAACGGCGATGAAGTGGATTTCCCCGAACGCCTGGGCGCCACTTTGCTGGGCAAGGCCCAGCAGAGACTGAAAGTTGGCAAAGAGGGCGTCCAAAGGCAGGATTGGGCTACCGCCAGGGGTGCCTTCGGCCAGGCGGAACCGCTTCTGCAGGAAGCCCGGGGCCTGCACCGGCGGGCCGTCGATCTGTATCCCCGCTCTTTCCGTTCCTGGATCAACCTGGGGATCAGCTCGAATTGGCTGGGGGACGTGCAGGCCGGCCGGACCCGGATCGCCATGGCCTACAACGACACGACGGCCGCCCGGACAGCGGCCATGGCCGCCCTGCAGTATTATCTGGAGTCCGTGGGGGACTACCAGAAAAGCCTCGATGTCGATCCCACCCTGGAAGACCCGAAAAGAAACATCAACAAGGTGTTCGATTCCGTGATGGCCCTGCCCGGACTGGACCCCTCCATCACCGATTTCCAGCGCCGGGCCGCTGCGGGAGTCGGGAACGGTAGTCAAGGAAGACGATGATGCGAATTTGCGGAAAACAGGGAGGGACGGTTCTTCTGGTCCTGGGTTTGGCGGTGCTGGCCGCAGGTTTCGCCGGCGGTGACACCGTGCCGGCCGAGCCTGAAGTTGTCGAGCCTGAACTTGCCGAACTCGAATCCTCCGAACCATCCCGGACCTCTCCCAAGGCCCCCCGGGTGCCCTGGATCAAGGACCGGCAGTGGGCGGAAATCGTGGAGCTGGCTCGTGCGAACAACCAGCCGATCCTCATCGATTTCACCGCCGAGTGGTGCGGGCCCTGCCGCCTGCTGGACGTGATGGTCTTCACCGAAAAGAGCGTCATCACCGAACTGGCCGAGGTCGTGACTTTCCAGGTGGACGTCGACAAACCGGAGTATGCGGCGTTGAAAAAATCCCTGGCGGTCGACCTGCTGCCGACCCTGGTGTGGTGCGACGCCTCGGGCCAGGAGGTGGACCGTTTCACCGGGTACCGCTCTTCGGATGAGTTCCTGGAAATCGTGCACTCATGGCGGGCAAACCTGACCATCGACCGGGTGCTGGCCGACCGCAGGTCCGCCTCGCCGGAAGACCCGGAGGTGTTGCTGGATCTGGCCCGCCGCCATGTCGAACGTCACCAGGACGACGAGGCCGACGTGCTGTACCGCCGGCTGATGAATCTGCGGCACAAGGCCGACACCCGGACCGTCGTCCGCGGCATGGTGGGGCTGGCCGAGCTGGAGGAAAAATCCGGGCGCCCGGAAAAAACCAGCCGCCTGGTGGAGCAGGCCGTCGCGCTATACGCCATTGATGATCCTTCGGACGAGGTCCTGACCTACCGTACCGAAGGCCTGATGGAGATCGCGCTTTTCCAGGAAAGCCGGGGCGACACGCTGGGTGTCCTGGAAACCTACCGCACCATGGTTCAGCTTGATGACCGGGATGTCCTGGGCCTGGACGGTTTCGCGCGCACGGCCGTGGACGCGCGGGTGGAACTCGCGGAAGCGACGCGCTGCGCCCTGCGGGCCATGGTGTTCAGCGACAAGGACGCCCGCATCATCGGCACCCTGGCCGAGACCTACTATCACCGCCGCATGTACAAGAAGGCGATTCGCTGGATCAATCTCTCCATCGAGCGCAACCCCGACGACAGCCATTTCCGGGATCGCCTGGAGGCTTTCGAAGCGGCTCAAACCGCCGCTGGAGGCCGCTATTCAGGGACTTCGCGCTGATTCCCCATCAAAAAATGGGATTCACGAAATGGATTTAAAAAAAGGACCGGCCGCGTATAACGTGGCCGGTCCAACGGCATGCCGGTGGGGGATTGGAGGGAGATACCGACAAGCCGTGAAATGTAGATGTCGCTCAATTCTGCTGACCCTTTTCGGGTCCCTGATATAAATAGAATAGACGATTCCAAATGCCAGAGCAATGAAAAGTTATTTTTTTGTTCCGATTTTACCCTTGAAATTGTCAAAATCAGCACACTTTTTTACATTTAATGCTCAAAAAATATCACAATAAGGCGAGGATTGTCAGAGGTGAGTTTTTTGGGGTGAATGAGGACAATTCAGGGTTAGTCGCTGGGAGATAAAAAGGGGAAGAGCCAGCGCCCTTCCCCGAATCGACTTGTTGAAAGAGGCGGGATACCTAGTTGCCCACCCTCAATTTGTAGAGGTAATACGCCAGTGGAATCACCACCACCGTCAACACCGTCGACAGCAGCGAACCCATCATCAGCGAAATGGCCAGGCCCTGGAAAATGGGGTCGAAGACCATCACGAAAGAACCGGTGACCACGGTGCCCGCGGTCAGGGCGATGGGCAGGAACCGCACGGCGCCCGCTTCGATGACCGCTTCCTTCAGTTCCAACCCGTCCTTCAGGCGCGCTTCGATGAAATCGATCAGCAGCACGCTGTTGCGGACCATGATGCCGGCCAGGGCGATCACCCCGATCATCGACGTGGCGGTGAAGAACGCGCCGAACATCAGGTGGCCCGGGATGATGCCCACCAGCGTCAGCGGGATGGGGATCATCATCAGGATCGGCACCGTGAAGTTCTGGAACATGCCGACGATCAGCAGGTAGATGATCACCAGCACCACGGCGAAACTGACACCCAGGTCGCGGAACACCTCGTAGGTGATGTGCCACTCGCCGTCCCACTTCATGGCGTAGCCCTCTTCGGTCAGCGGCTGCACCGTGGAGAGTTGCTCGATTTCGGTGCCGTCGGGCATGGTCAGCTCGGCGATCTTCTTCTTCATGTCCATGATCGCGTACACCGGCGATTCCAGTTCGCCCGCCACATCGGCGGTGACGTAGACCACCGACTTCAGGTTGCGGCGGTGGCGGCTCTTGTGGTTGACCGACTCCTTGACCTTGACCACGTCGGACAGGGGAATGAGCGCGCCGGCCTGGCTGTAGATGTACAGATTGCCCAGGCTTTCGGTGCTGGAGCGGTCCTCGAGCGGCAGCCGCACGTTGATGGGCACCGGTTCGGCGGCCGGGCCCATGTGGACCAGCCCGCCGTCGTGACCGTTGAGAGCCACGCCGAGGGTCATGCTGACCTGCTGGGTGCTGACGCCCCGCACGGCCGCGCGGTCGGTGTCGACGACCACTTCGTAGCGGGTCTGGTCATCCTCGACGTACCAGTCGATATCCACCACGCCGGGGGTGCTTTCGAAGATCTCCTTGATCTGTTTGGCGGCCTCGACCCGGCCTTCGAAAGTGGGGCCGTAGACCTCGGCGACCAGGGTCGACAGGACCGGCGGTCCCGGCGGCACCTCGACCACCTTAACCGAGGCCCCGTAGAGACCGGCCAGTTCCATGATCGGCCCGCGCACGCGCTTGGCCATGTCGTGGCTCTGGTCGCTGCGCTGGGACTTGTCCACCAGGTTGACCTGGATGTCGGCCACGTTGGGTCCCTGGCGCATCATGTAATGGCGCACCAGGCCGCTGAAGTTCACCGGGGCCGCGATCCCGCTGTAGATCTCGTAGTCCATCACCTCGGGCACGGTGGCCAGATAGTCGCCGATTTCCCGGGCCAGCTGGGTGGTCGTCTCCAGCGTGGTGCCTTCCGGGGTATCGATGATGACCTGGAACTCGCTCTTGTTGTCGAAGGGCAGCATCTTGACCTGCACCGTGCGCGTTACGAACAGGAAGGTCGAGGCCACCGTCAATGCGGCCACGATCAGCAGGGCCATGACGCCCTTGCGCGGCACCTCGATCAACGGCCTGACCAGCTTGTTGTAGACCTTGTAGATGGGTGTCTGGTGCAGGCTGTAGCTGTCGGCGCCTTCGCCCTTCAGCGTGCCGTCGCCCACCATGTCGTCGCGCCAGCGGGCCTGCGGTTTGAGGAGGCGCACCGCCAGCCAGGGCGAGATGGTCAAGGCAACCAACAGGCTGAAGACCATCGCCAGCGATGCGCCGATGGGCATGGGCCGCATGTACGGGCCCATCAGTCCGCGCACGAACGCCATGGGCATCATCGAGGCGATCACCGTCAGGGTCGCCAGGATGGTGGGATTGCCGACTTCGAGAATCGCCCCGAGGGCGGTTTTGAGCGAGTTGTCGCCCTTCATCTGGAAATGCCGGTGCATGTTCTCGACGATGATGATCGTCGCGTCGATCACGATACCGGTCACCAGGATGAGTGCGAACAGCGTCACCCGGTTCAGGGTGTAGCCGAAGATGTAGTAGATGAACAGCGTCATGCTGAACGTGGTCGGAATCGACAGGAAGATGATCAGCGCCCCGCGCCAACCCATGGCCAGGAACACCACGACCACGGCCAGGAAGATGGCCAGGCCCAGGTTGGAAATAAGGCTTTCGGCCTTGTCCTTGGCCGTGGCGCCGTAGTTGCGGGTCACGGTGATGTTGACGTCCTCGGGAACCAGGGTGCCCTTCAGTCGGTCCACCTTGGCCAGCACCGACTCCGCCACGCGGGTGGCATCGCTGCCGATGCGCTTGGCGATGGAGATGGTCACCGCGGGATGTTCGGAACCGACGGGGAAGTCGTCGCCGATACCCGTCTGGTCGCCCGATGGTCCCACGCCCAGGAAGGTGTAGCTGTCGACTTCGGCAGGGCCGTCGGTGATCGTGGCGATGTCCATCAGGCGGACGGGCCGTTCGGCGAAGCTGCCGACGACCAGGTTGGCCACGTCGGTGGCCGACCGCAGGAAGGTTCCGGTCTCGACCACGAACTGGTTGTTGCCCGCTGCGAAGCTGCCCGAGGGCAGGCTCTTGTTCTGCATTTCCAGCGCGGGCAGGATCGACAGGGTGGTGATGTTGAAGGCGGCCATGCGCTGCGGATCGAGTTCGACCTGCACGCTGCGTTTGCGTCCGCCCACGATCTCGGTCACCGAAACGTCGGTGATCGAGGTGATCTCGTTCTTCAGTTCGGCGGCCAGCTGGCGCAGGTCGTAACCCTCGTACTGGTCGCTCCACAGGGTCAGGGTCATCATCGGCACGTCGTCGATGCTGCGCACCTTGATCAGCGGCGGCGTGATGGTCTGGGGCCACAGGTCGGCGTTGCCGAACATCTTGTTGTTCATGCGCGTGATGGCCTCTTCCATGTCGGTGCCGACAAGAAAGCGGGCCGTCGCCATGGAAAAGCTGGGGAAGCTGGAGGAGTAGACGTACTCGACATCCTCGATTTCCCAGATCTTCTGCTCCATGGGCCGGGTGACCAGGTTTTCCACCTCTTCGGGGGTGGCGCCGGGCATCATGACCATCACGTCGATCATGGGCACGACGATCTGGGGCTCTTCCTCGCGCGGCGTGAGCATCAGCGAGAACATGCCCAGCAGCAGCGTGGCGATGATCAGCAAAGGCGTGATCTTCGAGTTGATGAAGGTCTGGGCCAGGCCCGTGGCCCCGCCATAACGGGGAACGTTGTTGTCCTTGGAATCCATCCTACTTCACCACCCTGTCACCCTCGGCGAGGGGTTGCTGCGTGGACAGCACCACGGTTTCGGACCCGGTCAGTCCCGACAGGATTTCCAGGGAATCACCGATGGCCCGGCCCAGACGCACCCAGCGCAGATGGGCGGTGCCGTCTTCGCGGACGATCCAGATCCCGGTCAGCTGGCCGCGTCGGATCACGGCGCCGGTGGGCACCAGGACGGCCTGCCGCGTGCCGACCGGCACGCTGACCCGGGCGAACATGCCGCTCTTGAGTCGGGGGTCGGGATCGGGCAGGAGCACTTCGATGTCATAGGTGCGGCTGCCGGGATTGGCCGCCGGAATGACCTTGTCCAAAGGCGCGGTGAACACGGCGCCGTCCAGGGAGGTGATGTCGATGGTCACCGGATCGCCGACCTTGACCGAGGAGACATCCTTCTCGCCCAGGTGCGCGACGACCTTCATGGCGCCGGTGCTTTCCAGAGAGACCAGCGGCATGCCGGGGTTGGCCATGTCGCCCTCTTCGATCATCTTGCGCGCCACGACGCCTTCAGTGGGCGCGGTGACGGAAAGGTAGCTCAGGTGAACCTTCACTTCGGTGAGGCCCGCTTCAGCCATTTGCAGGCCGGCCGCGGCGCGGTCCCGGCCGGTGAGCACGTCGTCGAGCTGCTGCTTGGACACGGATTTTTCCGCGTACAGTTTCTCGAAGCGTTCGGCCATCTTCTGGGTGTTGGCCAGTACGGCTTTGGCCTCGATGATGCCAGCTTCGGCCTGGGCTTTTTTGGCCCTCAGGTCCGAGTCGTCGATGCTGACCAGCAGATCGCCCTTGGCCACGGTCTGGCCCTCGCGGACATGGACCTTGCGGACCCAGCCCATCATGCGGGTCGAGACCATGACGGTCCGGCCGGCCTCAAGGCTGCCGGTGGCCGTCACCACGCGGGGCACCTCCTGAAGGCTGGCTTGTCCGGTGGTGCCCTGGACGTCCTGGCCGCGGGCCGCGGCCGTCTCGGATTTTTTCCCGCAGCCGCTCACGGCCATCAGGATGACCAGGATCGCCGTCAGCGTAACGGCGTATCGGGTGGTGTTTCGAAGAGACATGAAAGGGATCCTCCTGTTGGTCATCGGTCCGCAACCGCGCCGGAAAATTCGAGGTTGGCCATGCCGACCTGGTAGTCGTGCAGGGCCTGGACGAGGTTGCCCTCGGCCATGATGGCGGCGGCCTGCGTGTCCAGCAGGTTGACCATGCTGGCCAGGCCTTCGCGATACTGGTTGGTGACGATGCGCAGGCCTTCGCGCGCGGCATCGACGGCGCCCCGGGCAACCATCACCTTTTCGTGGGCGGCCTGGGCGGTCAAAAGTGCTTCGGTGGCCTGGACCCGGGCCTGGCGGGTCTCGAACTGGACCATGTATTCGGCAGCCCTACTCTGGGCCTTGGCCTTCTTGATCTCACCGATGTTCTGCATGCCCTTGAAGATGTCCCAGGTGGCGTACACGCCCAGGGACCAGCTGCGGGCGTCGTCGCCGAACACGTCTTCCTGGCTGTAGAAGTCGCGCTGCAGGCTCATGTTGATGTGGGGCAACATCGAACCCCGGGCCACGCCGACCATCTGGCCTGCGGCGTCGGCCTGCTCGCGGCGCGACAGGATGTCGCTGCGCCCCGCGCCCCCGAGGGAATCCATTTCGGCCACCAGGAACAGCTCGGCCCGCCGGTCCAGGGTGGATTCGGCGGCCAGGGGCAGATCGATTTGCACGGCGGTCAGCAGTTTGATGTTCTCGCCGGCCACGGCCATCATGTTGCGTACTTCGATGAGTTGCTGCTGCAGGCCGCTGAGGTAGACCTGGGCCTGGAGCAGATCCGCTTCGGTGGCCATTTCGGCCTCGACCATCGACCGCGCCTGTTTCACATGGCCCTCGGCCGAGGTAACGGCCGCGACCATGACCTCTTCGTAGGCCTTGGCCAGGGCCAGACCCTCGAAGGCCTGGATGGCGTTGTACTCGATGGTCTCCCGGGCGCGTTGGTGGTCGTGTTCAGCCGCCCGGCTCATGGCGTTGGCCGCCTGCTTGCCGTTGATGCCCATCCCGCCGTTGAAGATGGGTTGCAGAAGCTGCAGCCGGGAGACGAAGTGGTTCGTCTCGCCGGGATTGTTCAGGGCCGGGATGTTCATCATGTCCTGCATGGTGACGGCCCGGTTCTGCAGCGTGTAGCCGAAGGCGTTCAGCGCGTCGTCCGACCGCAGGAAGAACGAGCCCAGCTGGACCTGGGGCAGAAACCCGCGCCAGGCCCCGGTGGCCTCGGCCCCGGCGGCGTCGCGCATGGCACCCGACGCGGCCAGCATCTCGTTCTGTTCCAGGGCCAGGGCGATCATCTTGTCGCGCGAGACGAACAAGGTGTCGCTGCGGATCTCACCGATGCGGGCCCAGGACGAATCCGGGGCGGCTTCGGTTTCAGCGCGGGCTCCCGGTGCCGCGGCCAGCGTCAGAACCGCCGCGGTCAGGGTGAGCCAGGAAATCGTTCGTTTCATGATCGACCTTCCGGATTTCCGTTCGTGTTTACTGTCCGGCCTGCTCGGGCAGACCAATCTTCTTGAGAATGTTGTTCATCAGACACCAGCCGGTGATGCCGCTCTGCAGCAGGTTGATACCCACGAAAGCGGTGAACCAGAGCCACTTGGGGCTGACGTAATGGGCAAGCGCCAGGCTGCCCAAAATGAAGGCGCCGGCGACGATGTGGACCATTTTTTCGACGGTCATGGGGGTTTCCTCCGTTGACGTTATTCGCTGAGCAGTTGCGAATATTCTAATATTATAGACTCGACATACAATAACCTATTCATCGGAAATGTCAAGTCCCTTGAATGTCAGGTCCCTTGGGTGCTGATTTGAGAGGGAATTCGGACCAAAAGATAACGCAAAACCGTAATTTTGACCCTGAATTTCAGTCTTGTTGCTCGAAAAAGGGGAACCCGGGTTGCCCCGGGTTCCTGCCGGACGAGTTTTTCGGTCGACGCCGGATCAACCGGGCCGGATTACCGGAAGAGCGCCTTCACGCCACCCCAGGATTCGGACTCGGTTCCCACCGGACTGCAACCAGGAATCTGGGCCCAGACGTGATCCGGCATCTCGATGTGCAGATCGTCGATCCACACGATGTCGCCGTCCACGCTGTAGGTGCGGGCCTCGATGACCAGGCCGGTGTTGCCCGTCACGGTGTAGCTGAAGGAGGTGTAGTCCCAGCCGGTGCCCGGACCGTAGTCCAGTTCGCCGCTCGCGCTGCCGCTGTAGCCGTCCGGGTTGCCGGGCAGCTCGTCGTTCCAGTGTCCCCAGATCCGGACCGAGGGCGCGGCGCCGGGGGTGGTGTCGTAGCGCCAGAAGCCAACGTCGATCACGTCACCGGGCAGCAGGTTCCAGAAAAAGACGATGAAAGCCTGCGGCGTGCTGCTCGGGGCGTTGTCTTCCAGTTTGAGGCTGAAATTCCCCGAATGGACGGGTTCGCCGTCCCAGCCGGCGACGTTGGTGGCGATGATGCTCGGAAGAGCCGGATCAGGATAGATGCCGAGCACGTCGCCGCCGTCTTCCCAGCCGTAATCGACGACGGTGACGGCCGTGGCGACGGAGGCGAGTCCCAGGATCAATACGAGTGTCAAAATCACGTTAGAAATTTTCATGATTTTCTCCCAAATGTTGGAGGGCGATCATCAACGACTTGGCTGATCGTGAGTGGGATCTCCCTATTCCACCGTCGATCATTGGGGCACATCTGCCCATTGAAACCACATTTTCCTTTGGTCCATCTGAGCATAATAGCAACAAACAAGATTGAATCGCAACTGTTTATTACAGAAATTCGAATTTAATTGATTACCTAGAAAAAAGGTAGGATTTGGGTGCCCGGTAGGTTTGATCTATATTATCCCACTCGGATCTGCCATGATTGAAAGGCACCGACTTACGGGAGTTGAAATGCCCATTTCCTCGTCAAAAAGACTTCTGATCGTCAATCCCCGCGGTTTTTGCGCCGGGGTGGAGCGCGCCATCGAAGTCGTGGACCGGCTGCTGGAGACCAACGGGTCGCCGCTGTTCGTGCGCAAGGAGATCGTGCACAACAAGGCGGTGGTGGAGGATTTTCGGTCCCGGGGTGTCGTTTTCGTGGACGAGCTGGATGAAGTGCCGAACGGGGAAACGGTGGTTTTCAGCGCGCACGGCATTGCTCCGTCGGTTCGGCGGGAGGCGGAAAAGCGCAACCTGCGGGCCATCGACGCCACCTGCCCGCTGGTGACTAAAGTCCACAACGTGGTTGTTCGCAACGTGGAAGAGGGCCGTCACATGCTGCTGATCGGCCATGCGGGCCACGACGAGGTCCTGGGCACCATGGGGGAAGCGCCGGGCCGGATCACCCTGATTACCAGCGTGGAAGATGTCGCCGGGCTGGATTTCCCTCCCGACGCGGAACTGGCCCTTTCCACCCAGACCACCCTGAGCGTGGACGAAACCCGCGAAATCGTGGCCGCCCTGCGCGAGCGGTACCCCAATCTGGTCGAACCGCGCCGGAGCGACATCTGTTACGCCACCCAGAATCGCCAGGACGCGGTGAAGGCTCTGGTCGCCGAGGGAATCGGCCATCTGCTGGTGGTGGGCTCGGCCAGCAGCAGCAACAGCCGGCGGCTGTGCGAGGTCGCCGAAAACCTGGGGGTGCCCGCCACACTGATCGACGGGCCGGAAGACATCGTCCGGGAAAACCTGGCCCCCTTTGCCGCCATCGGCCTGACGGCCGGAGCGTCAGCGCCGGAACATTTGGTTCAGGCCGTGGTGGAAAACCTGGCCGCCGAAAATTGGCGGGCCGAAGAACTCGTTACCCTCCAAGAAGATATAAAATTCAGCCTCCCTCCTGAACTGCTAGGAAATAAACCTGACTGATTTATATCTATTAAGATTTGCATCAAATAGACTTTGACATTCTTGGATGATGTTTCTACCATGGAAATGATGGAACATTTTCTACTTCTTGCCGGGGGCAGGGAATGGTCCTGATTTTTCGGGACCGTACGGTTATTAAAGGGGGGGCCACCATGGAATTCGAGGTTGTCGGAATGGAAAAGAAGCTCTACGAGATGCAGGCCGAGCTCTGCAAGACCCTGTCCAATCCCAAGAGACTGGAAATCCTGGATATCCTCAAGGAACGTGAGGAAATCTCGGTGAACAGTCTGGCCGAGATGCTGGAAATTCCCAAAGCCAACACCTCGCAGCATCTGGCCGTACTGCGGCAGGCCGGCGTGGTGAACACCCGCAAGGACGGAATCAACGTCTATTACAGCCTGAAATCCGCCAAGATTTCCGAAGCGTGCTCGTTGACCAGGCAGATCCTGCTCGAGCGTCTCGAGGACCATGTCAGTCTTTCGGATCTGATCAGGAAGACGGGGGACTAGTCCGCGGTTTTCGAATCAGCGACCAATTGCGCGAAGGTCAGGGCCAGGGTCCTGACCTTTTGCATATCCAGGATGTTCGCCGCCACCGCGCGCGCCACCCTGGCCAGGGTGTGGGAGATGAGATCCTCATTGGTCAGCGGAGCGCCGTGGGCGAGCAGGTCGGCGTCGTCCAGTTCCTGGCGCAGTTGCTCCAGTTTTTGCCCGGAGAACCTTTTGACTTTTTTCTCTTTTATGGCCTCCAGCAGGAGGGCCCCGTCCCAACGGCAATCATCCAGCGCTGCAGTAATTCGTTCGGAAAAAGTATCCGAAACCGCGGCGGAGTCCTTGAGGAATTTCCTGGTCACGGGCTGAGCCCTGCCGATGCGCCATCCGTCCAGCCAGGCTTTCCACAAATCGATTCCCGCCGTAACCAGCGCGGCTTCGTCTGCGGTGATGACCGCGGCCGCGATCAAGGTGTCTTTGTTCTTTTCGAACCGGCCCAGGGTGGAGGCGTTGCCGTCGACAAGGCGGCGGACCAGGTCCAGGTTGTCATTCAGCACGAAGAAAACGTGGAGGGTTCCCCAGCGGGCCCACGGGTCCGGCCGGGGAACCATCAGGGCCGCGGCGTATTCGGGGGCGCTCATGCTTGCCGGGTCCGGGGCCATCATGTCCGCCGGCAGGTTGGCCGGATCGAGCAACGAAGGGTCCGCCGCGCCCGCCACACCCCGCATCGCGGCCAGATCGAGGTGATGGGCCGCGGCCAGGCCCTCGGCGGCCAACGCACGCTGGAAGGCGGCGACATCGGCCGGGTTGGGCGTGAGATAGAAGATCTGGCGGCCCTCATCGGCGGCCAGCCGGCCCAGACTGGTCGCGACGGCGGCAAAACGTTCGGGGTCGGCCGAGGTCAACGAGTCGTCCAGGAACAGGGGAGGCCGCACACCCTCTTCCCCCACCGTCGTGAAGGCCAGCTTCACCGCGAGCAGCAACTGGGCGCGGGTGCCGTCGGACAGCTCGTCCAGTTCGAGGGGTCGGGTGGAGTCCTCGGCCCGGGCCAGGAAGCGGTCCGCGCCGTCACCCTGGCCGGCCATCTCCAATCCGTAGCGGCGGCCGGTGAAGAGACTGAAATACTCATCGGCTTGTTCCAGGACCTGCGGACGGGACTCCTTCTGGTGCTGCCGCTCCACCAGATCCAGCAGCATTTTGCCGAGGCCGGATTCACGGTTGGCCCGGCGGACTTCCATCAGGGATGCCAGGGCCGCACCCTCGGTGGCCAGGGCTTCCTGGAGATCGGAACCCCGGCAGGTCCGGTCGATTCTGACCTGGATGCCCTTGATTTCCTCTATCAGGGCTTCAAATTCACCGGCCCGGTTTTTTTCCACGTCGATCAGATGGGTCAGGTTTCCCGCGGACATCGCCGGGGTTTCACCCTCGCGAAGCAGGTCCGCGCCCTCGGCGAGGCGTTTGGCAAGCCGGTCGATTTCCCTGGCGGAGTCATCCCTTTCCTGGACGGATTCCTCGAACCGTGGCTGCATGTCCAGAAGCCGGGACGCCTCGTCGTTGGCCGTGGGGCCATCCTTCAGTTCCAGCCGGTCCAGGATGTCCTTGATGTCCCCCCGCACCCGGTCCAGGTCGTTGCGCTCCCGGTCGAGAAATTCGCCATTGGTCCGGCGGGAGTCTGCAAGTGAGTTCATGCGATTCAGGCGGCCGGCGATTTCCTCCAGGCGATGGGCTGCTTCATCGACATCGGCAACGGAGTCGAGGCCCGGTCCGGCCAACTCCGCGTTGAATGCGGCCAACCCTTCAGCCATCTGCTCACGGCACCGGGCCAGATGATCCCTTTTCCGGGCCGCTTCCCGCATTTCTTCCAGGGCGAGGCGGGTCTGGCCCACGCCCCGGGAATAATTGACCAATCCCCAGACGCCCGCGCCGCCGCAGCCTCCGCCCAGCGCCACGAAAACCCAGGGCAGAACGGGTCCGGGAAGGGGAAGAAGCCGGCCTGCGGCGATCAGCGCCACCCCGAGGAGCAGCAGCAGGATGATGGGCGGCAGCGCTGGTTTCACCAGGGCATCGTTCAGGACCTGGTCCAGATGGGGGCCGCCCGCGTCCTTCTCGGCCTGGCGCACGTCGCGCCTGAAATCAACCAGGGTCTCGAGTTTTTTCTTCAAGAGGGCCAGGGAAAGACCGGAGCCCGTCCCGCCGCCGGCTTGGAGCCGGTCCAGTTCCTTTTCGATATCCCCGAGGGACGCGGCCCTTTCCTCGATCTTCTGCAGGTGATCCCTTTCCTGGCGCCGCAGACCCGCGAGTTTTTCCGGATCATCGGGGCGGACACGCGCGCAAGCGGGGGGTAGGTCCTTCAGGCGAAAGATCGCTTCGTTGCGGGCGGCGGTTTGACCTATCAGATCGCGCAGGGTTTCCAGAGCGGCCAGGCGGCTGCGGGCGGCTCCGGCCAGTTCGCGATCCTTTTCCAATTCGGCCAGGCGCTCCTGCTCGGCGGCCAGGGACTGCTGTTCCCGCTTCAGCCGCGTGACATTTTCACGGGCCGTCTTGAGATCGCGGTTTTCCGACCGCCCCGTCCCGGCCGGGAAGAGGTCTTCACGCAGGGATTCCAGGTCGAAGCCGCCGGCCATGTGTCTGCGGATTTCCCGGGCCAGGGGGTCGCCCGCGGGATCGGGCAGCAGCAGATCAAGAACGCCCAGTTGGTAGCGGCCGGCCAGATGGTTCGGACCTAGGTTCGGCCGCGGACCGCCGGCCCACTGCGGCGGGTCCAGGTCCCGGCGCGACACCCGTAGCGGATCACTGCCGGGTCCGAATTCGGCCTCCGCCTCGAAGGGCTCTTCACCCACGGTATCAGGCCACAAAAGCGACCGCACCGCGCGGCAGACCGAACTCTTGCCCACGCCGTTGGGACCGGTCACCAAATTGATGCCGGCCGCGGGCTCCAGGGTGAAGGGATCCCGAATACCGGGAGTGCGCAGCAAGCGCAACCTATCCAGCCGCATGGCCCGCCTCCCGGTCCGGTGGCTGGGCCAGAAGCCCCGCCAGGGCCAGTCGCCCCGAACGTGCCAACATCCTGCGGACCTGTTCCGCGGAAAGGTCGCCGTCCTGGCCGACCAAGGGCGTGAAGGCGGATTCCCGGTCCACCGTGCCGATGGCCCGGCGCGCCGCGGCCACCAGTTCGTCAGCCATGGCGGTGGGGTCGCCGACCCCGGTGACAACCCGGCCCGGGTCTTCCAGGACGAGAATCTGACGGGCCAGCAGTCCGGGCGGGTCGGAGCGGTTGGCCACTTCCAGCAGATCGATCCGCGCCGTCACCCGGTTGGTGATTTTCTGCACGAAAAGGACGGTTTCGCCGAGCCTGGTTACGGCCGCGCCTGATTCGAACCGGCGGACGGCTTTTTCCACGGCCGCCGGGTCATCGACTTCGCCCGTCAGGACGACCCGCAGCCCGAGGGCCCGCGCTTCATCCAGCTCGACTTCCAGTGTGTCGTGGAGACGCCGCAACTCGCCAAGCAGGTGGGCGGCCAATTCGCCCGCGGGGTCGGTCAGGCGGCTGCAGTCGAGATCCCGTTCTTCCCAGCGCAGGGTGGCCAGGGGAAGCCGTTCGGCTGCGATATTGCCGCCGCGATCCACCTGGACCAGGACCGGCCCGTGGCAACCGGTCTCGGTGGGTTTGAGCCCGGTCACCGAGCCCAGGTAGAACGGGGTGCCGTCGGTGGGGATGGGGTCCGGTTTGTGGATGTGCCCCAGGAACCAGCCCCGGTAACCCACCCTCTGCAGGTCGGCGGATTTCACCGGCGCGTAACGGCTGCCCGCATCGAAAAGGTCGGCGTGCAGCAGGCCCAAGGTGATGCCTTCGGGCAGCGGGGGTGCGGTGAGCAGGGGGCTGGCGGTGTGATGGCGGGAGGGAAACGACCAACCCGCCAGGTTGACGGCCCAATTATCGTTACCGGGGACCGGGAGCACCGACCACGTTCCGCCGGGGCCCAGCAGATGAAAGCCGTCGATTTCCGCGGCCAACCGAGGCAGAACGCCCGTGTCGTGGTTGCCCGCCACTCCGGCCACGACGATGCCCTCTTCGACCAACTGCCGCACTCCGGTGGCCAGGGGCCCATAGGCTTCGAACAGGGCGTTGTCCCTTTCGACCAGATCCCCGGCCAGGGCGACGGCGTGCACCTTGTTTGCGACGGCCGCGGCCACGATCCGTTTCCAGGTGGCGGCCGGTCCGATGTCCCGCAGATCCATGCCCCCTTCTTCCAGGGCGGCCGCCGGCACGCGGGACGGCAGGCGGCCCAGGTGCATGTCGCCGACAAAAAGGATTCTTACGGAAGAATCGGGGGGCATCATGAAGCTCCGGAAATTTGAACAATCAGGAAGTCGACCCGGTTTGACCTGCACCATGCTATCAATTCATGTGGCCATTGGCCAAGCCAATTCACCCGCTTTTGCCCCGAACGACCAGATCAACCTCGCAATCCAGCACGTGTATCAGATAGGTTGTGCCTCTGAAATTGTGTTTGGCCGTAAGAACATGTCAGACATCAAAAAGCGGTGTCCCCGGGGACACCGCTTTTTGCAGTATAGTCATCCATGCAGGATAATCTCAGCCTGCCCGGCCTCTGCCTGAACCCGGACACAATCTCGAAGGCACCACCTAAAAAATTGGCCTAGGAGGGCCCCACTTCGAGCCACTTGTCCAGATCCAGGGAGTACTCGGCGTTTCCCTTCCGGAAATACTCGGCTTTCAGGGGGATGAAGTGGCCTGGCAGCGGCACCGGAGGCGGCAGGAGGATCTGGGTCCGGGAGCTGTCACCGACCGCAATGAGGACACGGGAGTAGGACCCGACCTCATCGTCGATCATGATTCCTTCGGCCTGGATTTCCAGGACCAGGCCGGGCACCTTCTCGCTGCCCACCACGGGATTGCACCGCAGGGAAAGCAGGGAACACGCGGCCAGCAGTACTGCAACGGCGACCAAGGCCTTTTTGTCCTGTCCCAATGATGACGCAAGTCCCATGGTTCCTACCCCACCAGATCCAGAATATCCAGCGACCGCTCCATCTCAACATTGATGCGGTCGTAATACTCCATGGTTTCGTCCAGGGTTAACCCCAGGAGGCGCAGGGCATCCGGATCGCAGGTCTGCGGGCCCCGGGCGCCGGGCGCGCCGTATCCCAGGTCATATGCCATGTAGTCGGCCACGTGGACCAGGGCCGTCAGTTCGGGGGCGCTTGACGAAGCGCCGGGCCGGTGATGGAACTGGACCGCGTCGACCACGTTCGGCGAGAATTTCCAGCTGCGGAACACGGTCTTGCCGATGGTGCCGTGATGAATGGGGAACAGTTTCTTTTCGGCCTCGAACCAGGAAAGGCCCTCGTCGTCGGCGGTCACGCAGATCTCGTCGAAGTCCGACGAGAAATAGTTCTTTTCGATGAGCTTGCCCACGTCGTGCAACAGGCCGGCCACGAAGGCTTCCTCGCGGTGGTGCAGGCGGCGGTCCTCGGCGATCACCTTGCTGATGCAGGCCACGGCGATGCTGTGCTCCCAGAACCGGATCATGTCGATTCCCTCGGAACCCGATTCGTCCTTGAAGTAGTCGAACACCCCGCTGGCCATGGCGGCGCCGCGCACGGCCCGGAAACCCAGGATCACCACGGCCCGGCTGATGGTCATGGTCTTGGTGCCGGAGCCGTAGAGCGCGGAATTCACCAGGTGCAGGATCTTGGCCGAGAGGGCCTGGTCCTGGGTGATGATTTCGGCGATCTCGGGCACCGAAACGTCGGGATCCTGAAGCTTGTCGAACAGCTTCTGGTAGATCGCCGGCAGGGTGGGGATGTCTTTGACCATCCCCTTCAGTTCCCGGGGATGGATGTCGAGCAGGGATTTCTCGAGCACCGTGGACATGACGCGCTCCTTACGCACGATTCATTCAAACAGGGCTTCCATAGGGGATTATCGGCCGGCTCGGCCTGAAGTTGACTCAAAAACGGGGGGGAGATCAGGCCAAAAAGTCCAGCCAGGGGCCACCGGGGCGGAATTCGGCGGCTTCGCCGATGACGGAGGCGGCCAGGGCTCCCGCTTCGGTCAGGAAAGCCGTCAATTCGTCCAGTCGGGCCGCCGGCACGGCAATCAACAGGCCGCCGCTGGTCTGCGGGTCGTTCAGCAGGCCGATCATGTCCTGGCCCATCCCTTCGGCGTAGCGGATGTCGTCCCCGGTAAAACTGGCGTTGGAATTGGTGCCGCCGCAGGTGAAGCCCTCGCCGCACAGTTCGACCGCCTCGGGCAGCAGGGGCAGGGCGCCGGTTTCGATGGTCAGGCGGACGTTCGATCCCTTGGCCACTTCCAGGGAGTGGCCGGTCAGGCCGAAGCCCGTGACGTCCGTGGCGGCGGTGGCCCCGAATTCGTAAAGCCGGGATCCGCAGTTGTTCAAGGTCGTCATGCAGGTGACCAGCGCTTCGTAGCCGACTTCATCCAGGCGGTCTTTCTTCATGGCGGCGACCAGGGCGCCGGTGCCCAGGGGTTTGGTCAAAACCAGCTTGTCGCCCGCCCGGGCGGTGCTGTTGCGCAGAATCCTGTCGGGATGCACGGTGCCGGTCACGCTGAGGCCGAACTTGACCTCGTCGTCGCGAACGCTGTGGCCGCCCGCTACCGCGCAGCCGGCCTCGGCGCAGGTTTCCGCGCTACCGGCCAGGATTTCGCCCAGCACATGGTTCGGCAGACCGACCGGGGGATAGCCGAGCAGGTTCAGGGCCATGATCGGCATGCCGCCCATGGCGTAGACGTCGCTGATGGAATTGGCGGCGGCGATCCGCCCGAAGGTGCGGGGGTCGTCGACCACGGGGGTGATGAAGTCGGCGGTCGAAACGATGGCGCGCCCGTCATCGATCAGATAGACGCCGGCATCGTCCGCGGTGTCGAATCCGACGAGCAGATTCGGCCCGGCCGCGGCCTGGATGGGTTCGAGAATTTCGGACAAGTCACCCGGACTCAGCTTCGCAGCTCAGCCCGCGCTCTTGGCGAAACGGGTCAGGAAGATTTTTTCCTCGGACGACATCACTCACCTCCCTTCACGGTAGTGGGCATAAGGTCGTAACTATGCGCAGGGGTGTCAATAGGCTTCACCGAGACCGATGTAGAGGGCCTGGTCGTTCTTGCCCCACCCGTAATCGATGCGGGCGTTGATCCTGAAGGACTCGATCATGCGGAAGCGCAGACCGATGCCGGCTCCGGGCAGGGTGTCGCCGATGGAAAAATCGGACCAGTCCCCGCCCACGAAACCCACGCCCGCAAACCCAACGGCGCCCCAGCGTTTCCAGAAGTTCCAGCGGTATTCGGTTTCCAGCGTCAGCAGTTTGTCGCCCCGGTAACGGCCGTTCGCGTAGCCCCGCAGGTTCTTCTTGCCGCTGACAATGGCCTGGCCGCTGAAGGGCACGTCGCCGAAGGCCGAGTCCGAAAAGAGGCGTCCGGCCAGGACGCGCGTGGAGTCGCCCAGGGTCGTGTAGCCGGAAACCGTAATCTTCAGTTTCCGGAAATCCCGGTCCGACCCCAGGGCGTCGTCGTAGACGTCGAAGCGCACGTTGATATCGGTTCCGGAGGTCGGATACATGATGTGGTCGCGGCCGTCCCATTCCGCATTCATCCCGAGGCTGGAGTAGAATTCGTCGGGCAATTCGATCAGGCCGGGATCGATGCCGACCTTGGCCGACCAGACCAGGGCTTCGGCTCCGAGGTAGAGCTTTTCCCAGGTCCGGCGCGATCCCTTGAGGAACAGGAAATCGGAGACGGTGGTGTAGTCCAGGAAGAGGTCCGGAAACCCCGGACCCGCGGACGAAGGATTGAACTGGTACTTGATGGAGCCGGTGCCGAAGGCCGCGGTGGCCCGCCAGTTGTCGCGGTCCAGGTGGAACGTCTGGAAGGCCATCCCGATCCAGGAGTTGTTTTCGCTGTAAAAACCGAAGATGCCCGTACTCGAAGGCGGCAGATCGTCGTCGTGGCGGTCCATCTTGTAATAGGCCATGCCGATGACGCCCAGGCTGAACCCCAGGACCTCGCTGTAGCCGGGGATGGGGACGGCCGCGAACTTCAGGTTCCTTTCGCCTTCTTCCAGCGCGTAGGCTCCCGAGCTGCCGCCGCTTCCGCCGCCGATTTGCGCCGCGGCCGGCCCCGGCAGATTTCCCAGGAAAACCAGTACCGCGGCAACAAGAATCCCCCTCGTCCCGTTTCCGGTCATCGTCATCCCCACTTGTGCTTGCCCCTACCTTGTCTTGCCTTTGCCCTCGAGCTTGGCCCAGGAGTCCTTCAAGGTGACGGTGCGGTTGAACACCATCCTGTCCGGCCGGGAGTCCCTGCTGTCGATGCAGAAATAGCCCTGCCGCATGAACTGGCACCGGTAGCCGGTCTCCTTGCCGGCCAGGCCGGGTTCGAGCTTGGCGTCGGTCAGGATCTCCAGGGAATCCGGGTTCAGGTTGTCCATGAAATCGCCGCCCTCTTCGGGGAAGGGTTCACGGAACAGGTTGTCGTACAGCCGCACTTCGGCTTCGACCGCATGCTGCGCCGAGACCCAGTGCAGGGTGCCCTTGACCTTGCGGCCGTCGGGTGACATGCCGCCGCGGGATTCCGGATCGTAGCTGCAGCGCAGTTCCACGACTTCACCGCTGTCGTCCTTGATCACCTCGTCGCAGGTGATGAAGTAGGCGTGCTTCAGGCGCACCTCTTTGCCGGGCTTGAGCCGGAAGAACTTGCGGGGAGCCTCTTCACGGAAATCGTCGCGTTCGATCCACAGCTCGCGGGAGAAGGGCACCATCCGCGTGCCGGCACCTTCATCCTCGGGGTTGTTGATGCATTCCAGTTCCTCGACCTGGTCGGCGGGATAATTGGTGATGACCACCTTCAGCGGCCGCAGCACGACCATCACCCGGTCGGCGGTGCGGTTCAGTTCCTCCCGCAGCGACCATTTCAACAGGTCCAGATCCACGGTCGAGTTACGCTTGGCCACGCCGACGGTTTCGGCGAAGCGCCGGACCGACTCGGCGGTGTAGCCCAGCCGCCGCAGCCCGCTGAGGGTCGGCATGCGCGGGTCGTCCCAACCGCCGACCACCTTGTCGTCCACGAGCTGCTTCAGCTTGCGCTTGCTCATCACGGTATAGGTCAGGTTCAGCCGCGCGAATTCGGTCTGATGGGGTTCGTAGGGCACCGGCAGGTTCTGGATGAACCAGTCGTACAAAGGCCGGTTGACCTCGAACTCCAGGGTGCACAGGGAATGGGTGATGCCCTCGATGGCGTCGCTCTGCCCGTGCGCGTAATCGTACAGCGGGTAGATGTTCCAGGTGTCCCCGGTGCGGTGGTGGGGCACCTTGCGGATGCGGTAGATCAACGGGTCGCGCATCTTCATGTTCGAGTGCGCCATGTCGATCTTCGCGCGCAGGGTGTAGGCGCCCTCGTCGAACACGCCGTTCTTCATGCCCTCGAGCAGGGTCAGGCTTTCCTCCACCGGGCGGTCGCGGTCCGGACTGTCGACGCCCGGTTCGGTCACCGTGCCGCGGTACTGGCGGATTTCGGTTTCGCCCAGGCTGCACACGTAGGCCTTGCCTTCGCGGATCAGGTGCTGCGCCCATTCATAAAGCGTGTCGAAGTAGTCCGACGCGTAGAACTCGCGATCCTCCCAGTCGGCCCCCAGCCAGCGCAGATCCTCCTTGATGGAATCGACGTACTCGACGTCTTCCTTCTCGGGATTCGTGTCGTCGAAGCGCAGGTTGAACTTGCCGCCGAATTCCTGGGCGATGCTGTGGCTCAAAAGGATGGCTTTCGAGTGCCCGATATGCAGGTAGCCGTTGGGCTCGGGAGGAAAACGCGTGTGCACCCGGCCACCGCCCCTGCCGGCCTCCACATCGGCCTTGACCATGGCGCGGATGAAATCCAGGTTCTCGCCCGCCTCTTCGGCGGGAGTTTCAGCATTGCGGTCGTCATTCATGACGCTGCTCGGCCTTTCGGGACATCGCACCCTTGCGGGAGGATGGTGGTTCCAGGGGATGGAGGATCCGGATCGGTGGAGGGTAACCTAATTCTCCGGCGGCGGGAAGTCTACCCTTGGACGGTCTTCATCCCCGGGCGGGCCGGCTGGTCCACCGATTCGGTCTGCCAGAGCCGGCTCAGGAAATAGACCAGCAGGGTGACCGTGGAATAGAACTTCAGGGAGACCAGCAGGCTCATCGGCCCGCCGCCTTCGATGCGGAACAGATAGGACAGGGGCCAGGCCAGGATTCCGGTGGCCAGGCCCACCGGGACCGCCACGTAGACCGACATGCGCCCGCGGAAGATGTGGACCACCGCCAGCAGCGCCGCCGGCAGCACGAAGACCAGATGGTGCTCCCACGACAGCGGGGCGATCAGGAAGATCGCCAGCAGCACGGTGGCGATTTCCTCGTTCACGTAACGCCGCCGCGGACGGTTGTTCATGCGGCGGCCGAACCAGACCAGGATCCCGACGATCAATCCGGCCAACAGGGTGGGAACCAGGCGGGCCGCGACAGGATTGAGGGCCAGGGCGTAGTCGGGGTGCAGAAACAACCGCGCGGTGAACCCGTTGATGCTCTGGTTCCAGGGCATGGCCGGCGAAAATAGATGGAAGGGGACGGCGGCATACCCGCCGGTTGGTGCGACAAAACGGATCCAGTCATCCCAGGTTCCGCTCGGCAGGATCACCAGGCTGGCCAGGGCCAAGGCGGCCGAATACCCCAGGGTCCAGGCCGCGATGCGATACTGCCGCCGCACCAGAAGCAGGGGCAGAAAGATGGCGGGGTAGGTCTTCAGGATTATGGCCAGGGCCAGAGGGGCCGCAGTCATGGCCGCGGGCTTGCCTTCGCGCAGCCACACCCAGAACAGGCAGATCTGGGTCATCACCACCAGGTTGATCTGGCCGTGCCGCAAAGTCACGACCACGGGATGGAACTGCAGCGTGTACAGCAAAAGCACCGGCAGGATCAGCCAGGACAAGGCGTTTGATTCCTCTGCGGCGGGCGGTTCCAGGGGCGAGGGCAGCCTGAAGATCCGGAACAGCAGCAGGTACAGCAGGAACAACAGGCTCAAGTGGTTGATAACCAGGGCCGCGGTCTTGGCTCCCTCGTAGGAAAACCAGGAAAAGGGCACGAAAAACAGCAGGCTCGGGGGCGGATAGAGGTAGGGGAACACCTTCTGCTGCAGCTTTTGTTCGGTTTCGCTCCAGGCATCGGGGCGGTAGGGTGATTCGTGCTGGTTGAAGACCTCGTCGGAGGCATAATAGAACGACGGCAGATCGATGTTCTTCTTGTCCGCCAGCTGAAAACCGTTGGTTGTCAGGAAGGGGACATACAAGAACAGGAAGACCAGGATAAGGGTCAGTCGGCCTTTGGTTGCGGACACGGGCGATCCCTCCACCTCGCTGTGTGGGCAATTAAAGCGAGGTGATCAATGCGAAAATTCCGGGCGATTGTTCCCTGAAAAAAATGTGCCGACCTGTTCGACGCAATGATTTTGATTGAAAAACAGGAAAAAATCCCCTCCACTTAAGCCCGGAAAATCGAGATGACTTAACGTTTTCGGAAAGAGCGATTGTGACTGATGGGAGCAATAAGGTTCATGCGGTGATTCTGGTGATCCTGAGCCTGGCGGTGGCCGTACTGATCGGTTGGGTGTTGTGGACGGGATCCGATTACTACGCCACTTCCCTGCCGGACAGACCCCACCACGAGGACTTCCGCTCCATGAGGCCGGCCGGCCGGGTCGGTCACGGTCTGGGGATCCTCGGCAGCCTGATGACGGTCGCCCTTCTGGTCTACTCCCTGCGCAAACGAATCCGGTTCATGCAACGCTGGGGCGATCTGAGGGTCTGGCTCCGCTACCACATTTTCCTGGGCGTGGTCGGACCGGTGTTGATTACCCTGCATACCTCGTTCAAGATCGACGGCCTGGTGGCGGTCAGCTACTGGTCCATGTTCGCCGTCGCGGTCAGCGGGGTGTTCGGCCGTTATCTCTACCAACAGATTCCCCGCAACGTATTGGGGGAAGAACTCGGCGCGGACGACATCGAATCCCGCAACGAGGCCATCCTGGTCGAACTGTCCGAAAACCACGGCGTGGGCGACAGGGAAGTGGAGGCGCTGGAGAACCTGGCCCTCGGTCCCCTGGAAAACAGGCCCGCCCTGCTGGCCCTGATCATTCTACCGGTTGTTAATATTATGTTGGCCCGCCAATTGCATACCTGGTTGATGGGATTTTCGCGCAACCCCGGGATTCAGACCGGGAATCTGGCGCGAAACTGGGTTTTGCAAGCCAGAAGGCTGCATCTCTTTCATCTGATACGGGACCTGTTCCACTGGTGGCATGTATTTCATAAACCCTTTGCTTTCATCATGATATTGATCATGATCGTGCATGTCGCGGTGGCGCTGGCCCTGGGTTATACCTGGGAATTCGGGAGTTGATGAACTTCACGTCCAATATTCGCTGGTTCCGACCTCCCGCAGAGACGGGTTGGTTCCTGACGTGGACCATTTTCACGATGATAATGGTCCTCAATTTCAACAACATGGCCTGGGCCCAGCTTTCGCCGGGTCCGTTGAGCCGTCCCCATGCCCACCTCGAAGGCCTGAAAAAGTGTTCCAACTGCCACAAGTTGGGCAGCCGCCAGGTCGGTGAAAAGTGTCTGGAATGCCATCAGGAAATCGCCGCCATGAGGCGTGGCGGTTCCGGGTTGCACGCGGGGGATGATTTCGGCGACTGCGTGACCTGCCATGTCGAGCACCAGGGCGAGGATTTCGAACTGATCTATTGGCCCCAAGGGACCGAAGGATTCGACCACCGGACCGCGGGATTCGAATTGACGGGCCGGCACCAGGATCTCGGTTGCCGGAAATGCCATTACGCCAAATACGTGGTCGATGCCAGCGCCTTGAAAGCGAAAAACAAGAACCTGGGCCGCACCTACCTGGGTCTGGATCCGGCCTGCATCTCCTGTCACGAGGATGTTCACCGGCCCGCTGGTCAGGCGACTGCGGCGGTGAAAGCCTGCACCGATTGCCACGACACGGCCAGGTGGAAGCCGGCGCCGTTGTTCGTTCACGACAAGACGGCGTTTCCCCTGACCGGCAAGCACAAGGTCGTTGACTGCGCCAAGTGTCATGTTCCGTCCACCGATAACGGCAAGGATTTATCGGCCCTCGTTTTTGCGGCGCTTCCCCATGCAACCTGCACCGACTGCCACAAAGATCCCCACGCCGGGGCCCTGGGGCCCGACTGCCGCCAGTGCCACACCACCGAGGGCTGGCTGGTGATAAAGGGGGATTCCTTTGATCATTCCCGGACCCGCTACCCCTTGCTGGGGCTTCATGCCAAGGTGACCTGCGCGGGCTGCCATTCGCGGAACCGGAAAAAACCCGACTTCACCGCCTGCAACTCCTGCCACGGCGATGCCCACGACAGCGCCGGCCTGGCCCGGCCCCGCCTGGGAAGATGTGAAGATTGCCACACCGTCGACGGCTTCCGTCCGGCGGAGTATTCCCTGGCCAAGCATGCCGAAACGGCCTTCGGTCTGCGCGGCGCCCACCGGGCCACTCCCTGCAACGCGTGCCATAAACCGCGGGGTGCGGGTCTGGACCCGAAGGCGGCCGAACTCGTGCCGGCGCACGGCGCCTGCACGGATTGCCATCAGGATCCCCATCGGGGCCAAACCGGGAAATACCTCGCGGACCGGGGGTGCGCCGCCTGCCACACCGAAGATTCCTGGAGGGTGGTTTCCTTCGACCACGAACCCACGGGATTCAACCTGGAGGGGCGCCACGCCGGGACCGCCTGTTTGTCCTGCCACCCGCGGTCGGAAGCCGAGGTGCCCTTCGCGGGGGCGGCCCGGCATTGCGCCGGCTGCCACGAGGATGTCCATCGGGGCCAGTTTGCCGACAAGGTGACGGCCGACGGCCAGGCCGTGGCCTGCGACCATTGCCATGTGACAGTGGATTGGCTGGCGGAAAAATTCAACCATGACCGGGACAGCGTATTCGCCCTCAAGGGCGGGCACGAACGGGTGGCCTGCACCGTCTGCCATCGCCCCCTGCAGGATGGCAACGACCGACTTCTCCACTTCAAGCCGTTGCCGACGGCCTGCAAGGATTGCCACGTCCATGTTCCGGGTCCCGGAGGGGATAACCGATGAAGCGCCTGATTTTGATTCTGCTGTTGATCCCCGTTACGGCCCCCGGTCAGGAAGACGGCTCCGGCCCCCGGGTGGGCAATCCCCATGGGGACATGAACCTGGACTGCATGCTGTGCCACACCGAGCAGTCCTGGGATGAAGAAGGACGGGCCGGGGAATTCGACCACGCGGTCACCGGGTTTGCGCTCGAGGGGCTACACATCCATGCCCGGTGCCGGGATTGCCATCGGGAACCCGTGTTCGCCCACGTCGGGACGGCCTGTGCGGACTGCCATCAGGATATCCATCGCGGGCGGGAGGGCCCGTCCTGCGGCGATTGCCATACCCCGGCCGGATGGGTGGACCGGGACCGGATGCGCCGGGACCACGATGCCACCGCCCTGCCCCTGGTCGGCGCCCACGAACGCGTGGATTGCGACGCCTGTCATTCGGGGGCCGCGGGTTCCGACTACGTCGGCACACCGGTCGACTGTTACGACTGCCACGCGGAGGTCTACCACGGGACGACCAGTCCGGATCACGAGGCATCGGGATTCGGGACCGATTGCATCAGGTGCCATGGCGTCTTCTCGGCGACCTGGGGTGCGGGTGATTTCATCCATGCGGCGTCGTTCCCGCTGACGGGCGCCCACCGGTATCTGGAATGCGCCGCCTGCCACGAGAACGGTTTCACCGGCACGCCGACCGATTGCGTGGCATGCCACCAGGACGATTACGACAGCACTTTGAACCCTGCCCATCCGGCCGCGGGATTTTCCACGGATTGCCGTCCCTGCCACGCGACATCGGCCTGGGTCCCATCGTCCTTCGACCATGGCACCACGGCGTTCCTGTTGACCGGTGCGCATCGTCCCTTGGACTGTCTGGCTTGCCATGACACGGGGTATGCGGGCACGCCGACCGATTGCGTGGCATGCCACCAGACCGAATATGACGGCACCACGGGTCCCAATCACGTGGCGTCGAATTTTCCCGTCACCTGCGCCGACTGCCATTCGACCTCTGCCTGGATACCTTCCACCTGGGACCACGAGACGTTGTTCCCCATCCGCGGCGGGGCCCATTCGGGGACCACGTGTACGGATTGCCATGTGGTCCCGACGGACTATTCTGCTTTCGAGTGCATTCTCTGCCATGAGCACAACCAGAGCGATTCGGACAACGATCACAGTGAAGTGTCCGGGTATTTTTACCAGAGCTCCGAATGCTTCCGCTGCCATCCGCGGGGGACGAACTGATGTGGCGCCGGGCGGCATTCCTGATTTTGGTCCTGACGGCCTTTGCCGGCGCCGCGGCCGCGGAAGAGTTGGTTTGTGGTGTGCGCTATCTTTCCGCCGAACACGTCTACCTCGATGCCGGCAGCGGCGCCGGACTGACCGTGGGCATGAGAGCCAGGGTGGTTCGCGACGGCCGGGCGGTTGCTGAACTGGAAGTCGTTTTTACCGCCGAGCATTCGGCGTCGTGCCGGATCATCAGCGGCGATGGTGATGTCCAGGCCGGCGACAGGGTTGTTTGCGAGGTGGCTGATTCGACCGCCCCCGAGGTGGTTGTTGCCCCGGTGCCTCAGCGAACACGGACCGGGTTCAAGGGCGAATCCCCCGTAGCTTCGCACAAGGGACCATCGGTCAGCGGATCGATCGCCCTGCAATGGGATCACACCGATGAATTCGCCGACCGCTCCCTTGAAACCAACCTGTACAGCCTGCCTTTCCGGTTGAAGGTCACCAGGCTGGGAAACATGATGGAATTCCGGGCCCGGGGTTCGATCCGGCACATTCTGCGGTCGGGGTATCACGCGACAACTGCGGATCAGGAGTGGCGCAACCGCATCCGGGAAGTGGCCCTGGTGCGCGACGGCCGCGAACTGGACTGGCATTTCGCCGTGGGACGGGTCGGGGGACGCTACACGGCATCGGCCGGACCCTTCGACGGCCTGAGTTTCAACCATCGCGTCGGCGGCGGGATTCGCCTGGGGGCCTTCGGCGGCTTCGCACCCGAATGGGGGGATCTGGGGTTCGGCACGGATGATCATCTGGCCGGCGTCACCTTCCACCTGAACCATCGCGCCGAGGGCGGGGGCCTTCTGGACATGGTCGTGGCCGGGGTGGGCCGCTACCGCGAGGGCGAGATCAGCCGCGAGTACGTGACCATGACCACGACCTGGAATTCGGGCCGCCGGTTGAGTCTGCTGCAAGCCGCGGAATTCGATATCAACCGCGGCTGGCGCAAGGAGGCCGCCGGCACCGGTCTGGAAGTTTCGAGTCTGGCCCTGACCGGCCGCTACCGTTTCTCGCGTGGAGTCAATGTGAGTCTCGGCTACGACGACCGTGCTCCGGTACGCACCTGGGAGACGAAATCCTTGCCCGACCGCTTGTTTACCGAGGCGGGCCGCATCGGTTGGCGCGCGGGGATGAACCTGCGTTCCCCCGGCGGCCTGGGTCTGAATCTGTCGGGCACGCTGCGGGACGATGAGCGCACCGCTGAAACCAGCACTTCCTGGAGCGCCCGGGCCTACGCTCCCAACTGGCCTGTACGTCGGTTGAGCCTGGATGCCTCGGTGCGCGGCTTCGACGGACCCTACCTGTCCGGCTGGGCGCCGATGGTCGGAGCCACGAAAACCACCACGGGCGGGCTGCGGCTTCGCCTGGAGGGTGGTTATTATGGATACTCGGGCAGCGTGGGCGACGACCAGCGTTCGAACAGCTGGGTGAAGGCGGGGGCGGCCCAGGACCTGTCGGCGCACTGGACCGTGGGCGCGGACTACCGCCACGACTGGGGTGACGACATCGCGGGCCGCCGGTGGTTCCTGGAGATGCGCCACCGGTTCTGATTTCTTCCATACACTGGGGTAAGCGTGGAAACAATCCTGATATGGGCCGTGGTCCTGACGCTGGTGATCACCAGCGTGTCGATTTATGCGGTCCGGTTTCGCCGCCAACGGGAGTCGGATACCCAGCGGTTGCAGCAGACCCGCGAACTCGGCATGGACAAGGCCTCGGGCCAGTATCCTTTGATCGACGCGGGGGCCTGCATCGGCTGCGGCACCTGCGTGGCGGCCTGTCCCGAGGGCGACGTGCTGGGCGTGGTCATGGGCAAGGCCGTGGTGATCAACGGCGCCCGCTGCATCGGCCACGGCAAGTGCGCCGAGGCCTGCCCCGTCGGCGCGATCAAGGTGGGCCTGGGCGACATCACCAAACGCGACGACATTCCCCTGCTGGACGATCACAACCAGACCAACGTGCCGGGCATCTGGATTGCGGGTGAACTCAGCGGTTTCGCCCTGATCAACAACGCGGTGGAGCAGGGCCGGAAGGTCATGGAGCGGATCGCGGCGGTGCGTGGACCGGTTTCCACCGCCGCGCGCGAAGGGATTCTCGACGCCGTGGTCGTGGGCGCCGGACCCGCGGGCATGAGCGCGGGGCTGGTGGCTTCCGATAAAGAACTGTCCTGCGTGATCCTGGACCAGCAGGGCGCCGGCGGCACCATCCTGCAATATCCACGGCGCAAGCTGGTGATGGTCCAGCCGGTCGAAATTCCCCGCCTGGGCCGCCTGCCGCGGCACGAGTACAGCAAAGAGGAACTCCTGGAAATCTGGGAGAAGCTGCATTCCGATTTCGGACTCGATATCCGGACCGGGGTTAGAGTGACCGGCGTTGCGGGCGAATACGGAAACTTCGTGGTGCAGACTTCCGCTGAAGAATTCCGCTGCCGCAACGTGATCCTGGCCCTGGGCCGCCGGGGCACACCCCGCCGACTCAACGTCCCGGGCGAGGATTTCGCCAAGGTCGCCTACAAACTCATCGACGCCGAGGCCTACAAGGGGCGCCGCGTGATGGTGGTCGGCGGCGGCGACTCGGCGGTGGAAGCCGCCATGGGACTGGCCCATCAGGAAGGCTGCCGGGTGACAATTTCCTACCGCAAGGCCGAGCTCATGCGGATAAAGCAGCGCAACGCCGACCGGATCGCGCCGCTGATCGCGGACGGGACCCTGGACTTCCTGGGCGCGACGACGGTGACCTCGATCCAGGAGGACAAGGTGGCGCTGGACGGACCGAGCGGTCCGGTCATCGTGCCGAACGACCAGGTGTTCATCCTGGCAGGCGGAATTCCGCCCTTCGGTTTTTTGCGGGAACTGGGCGTGAAATTCGGCGGCGACCAGCCGGATATTGCGGCGGTGGCCGGCTGACCGTCCCTAGATTCTCAACCTCCCTTCATGATGCAGGCGGTGGCACCCGGAACAAAGGGTGACCAGGTTTTCGGGATCGTTTCCGCCGCCGACCGACCTGGGCCGGACGTGATGAACCTCCAAAAACCGACTGTTTCCACACCCGGGAGCCCGGCAGCGATAACGGTCGCGCTGAAAAACCTCGAATCGCCGACCCGGCGCAATGGTGGCGGTGTTTGGTTTACCCGCCTGTTTGACGCGGGCGTCACATTCGGCGCGTTTTGCGTCAGCCTCCGAAATATCCAGTTCACCCCGGCTGGTTTGAACCGTCGATTTGGAGCACTCGGGACACCGATGGACGTGGACCTGGAAGGGGGAGGAAAAAACCCGCCGGCGGGCCGGTGTGGCGGAAGACGTTTCTTCGCACCCATTTATGGGTTTTGGTGTTCCCCGGGCCAATTCTTCCAGACCTGACAGCATGGCGTCCACCCGACTCGAGCCCCCGGGAACCGCGTTCAATTTTCGGATTTTTTCCATCAACGCTTCAAAACGTGCAAACTGTTCCGGGGTCATTTCCAGGGACATGCGCACGGGCGTTTCAGCAACCAGTTTCCTTTCGGTTGGGTTTTCACTCAACAGGGTGCCCTGACCCTTCTGGTTTTTTCGCCGCCGCGCCTTGGCCTTGACCCGTTTCACCTTTTTAGCCAATTCCCTGCGGCCGGTTTTGGCGGCTTCGGCAACCCAGTGATCCTCCGTCACCGGGGTGGCGACCTTGATGATCTCAACCACCTTTGTGTACCCGAGGTCACCGTCAGCCAACGATTTCGCCACAGCGGGCAATTCATCCAGCTTGCGGGCCAGGCGCATGAAGTCCCCGGTCCTGGTTTTCGAGAACTTCAACTCGGATGAGGCGTACTGGGGCATGTTTGAATAGCCCAGCTTTCGAAAGAGACCGCGCTTCATGATGTCGGCGAACCAGAGTACAGCGCGGTGCTTGGCGTCATCCATCTCACTGATGGCGGTTTTGAGGGAGGAATCGGCGACGGCGGCGGACTGACCGGTCTGGAAACCGGCAGCGGTAGGGATGGTAATCATGATATTTTTCCAATCTGGGAGGTGCAACCAATATGGCGAACAAAAGACGAAAATGCCAGAAAAACT
Source organism: Candidatus Krumholzibacteriota bacterium (assembly GCA_039714075.1). Classification (GTDB taxonomy): domain Bacteria; phylum Krumholzibacteriota; class Krumholzibacteriia; order LZORAL124-64-63; family LZORAL124-64-63; genus JAGLCY01. The sequence continues at coordinate 34,256 of JBDLKA010000031.1, forward strand.
TTGCCCTTTTCCTGAAATTTCCGGTATGAAGTAGGCGACAGCCTGAACCATCCGAATTATGAAAGGCGCCACCGTGCCCCTGGAAATCCATCCCCGCTTCCGCTGGACGGAACTGGTCCTGAACCAGCCGCCGCGCAA
>JBDLKA010000032.1:0-34342 GCA_039714075.1 Candidatus Krumholzibacteriota bacterium
CGTGGTCCCGATTTCATCCCCGGCGGGGCAACCTTCATACAGGAACACCTTGACGCCTCTGACGCCTCTTTCACCATCGTCCTGGCAACCGTTGCAGTCCGTGTCGTACCACACGAAGTCGCCGATGCAGAAATACTCGGGCGGCGTCACGGGCACGGCCAGGCCGGTGCCGATCCAGGTCATCGAAGCCCCGCGGGGATCGGTGCTGACCACGGAGATCAGTTCCACGGTCAGTTCGGTCGCGCCGGCAGGCACGTCGACCTGCAGCGTGAGGGAGTCCCACTGGGGGCCTTCCGCGCCGAAGAGGGGGTTGTCGAAGATCTGGTCGCCGGCACTGGTGGTGACCTTGATCTGGTTGGGACGGTTCTCACCGACACTGCCGGAGAAAACGATCATGTCCGCGACCCGGTCGGCGCCTTCGGCGGCGAAGGTGAAGGTCTGGGGCACGGTGGCGTCCAAGGGGCTGGCAAAGTTGAAGTAGGCGCAGTCCAGGCCGTCAAACAGGGCCAGTTCGGCTTCACTGCCGTCGTCATAGACGACCAGGATGCTGGCGCCGTGGTTCTCGTCCAGGGTGCTGCCCGAGAAATCGAAATCGAAGTCGGTGATCTCGAAGCTGTTCACTCCGGGAACGACCCAGCCTTCGGACGTGATGTCGGCCCGGTAGGCGTAGAAGTTGTAGTTCTCGAAGAAATTGGTCGGCCCGCCGATCAGCGTGCCGGTCACCGGATTCCCGTTGACGGAAATGGTGTCGTCGCCGTCGGCTCCGGTGGTGCCGCCGGTCCAGTACAGGAAAGCCTGCACGACGGTGGCGCCGCCGGGAACGGTGACGTCGAAGTTGCCGGTGTCGGTGAAGCCCATGCCGACGCCGCCCTCGGCGAAGTTCGAGCCGTCAGCCAGCGCGACGCTGGGCGGACCGAGGGCCTCGGTGCCGTCCTTGTCGTAGCCGGTCTGGGTGGCAGGTGCGGTCATGTCGGCTTCCTGGCTACAACCGGCAACCAGAATGGCCATCAACATGAACACCATGATAATGCGAATGTTTTTCATTGAAATCCCTCCTACTTTTACAGACCTGCACCCGTATGGAATTGATGAGTGCAAATTACAACACCACAGAGCATCGCTCGTAAATCCAAACGATGGTTGTTTCAGCAAATATTATCTCAAATCAGTCCTGTTTTGTCAACAACTCGGTACGATTTCCCAAAAAAAACATAATGAAAATTGCATTGTGCAATCATGGTTGGATTGTGAATGTCACCCTCAACAAACAAGATGCCCGACATGCCATGCCGCCAACCGGCACGAGAAAAGGGGCGATTTCTCGCCCCTTTCCCGCTGAAATTCCGGCTGCCTCAGGCAACCTGGATTGGTTTAATTCCATTCCTTCTGGTCACGGCCTGTCGGCGGGTGGATCTGGAAATTTCCACCGTCGATGTAACCGTAGACCTCGTACATGATGGCCGAGCTGTCGTCCATACCCTCGTAGATGCGGATCCGGTAGAAGTCCGGGCAACCGCAGTCGGCCAGTTCGGCACCGCCGTTGCGCCCGTATCCGAGAGGCTCGCAACCCTCGGGCTCGGTGTGACTGCCTGGTTCGCCGAGATCATCGATGTTGACCTCGAACCAATGCAGACTCTCACCGACATCAACGTGGTTGGCGATTTCCGCAGGAGCGCCCTTCATGTTCTTGAAGGTACCCACACCGGCGAAATCGAGCTGCTTGGTCGGAGCCGGACGTGCCTGGACGCACCAGCCCGGATCCATGCATTCGATCCAGTCGATCTCGGTTCCTTCAGGCGCGCTGGGCGTGCCAGCGTGGAAGGTGAACGATCCCGCGGGACCCTTCTTCTGGTTGTGGGTCCAGTTGCCCCAGGGCTGGGGTTGCGAGGCCAAAGGAGCCCCCGCCTGACCGCCACAGGTGTACTCGTTGAAGCTGCCGTCCTCGAAGAAGAATTCATCGTTGCAGCCACCGGTTAGCCGGCAACCTTCATCTTCCACTATGGGAATGAAAATACCCGCGTCCCAGGTCATGTCATGTTCGCCGGGATCAAGGGTCGTGCAGGCGGCCACGCCGGTCACGGGATCGGCATCGCTGTCCAGGGCATCGTCGCCGCCCTGGTCCTGCGGACTGAACACATAGCCGGCCGGCAGCATGAACTTGACGTTGTAGTCGCCGGGTTCCAGTTCGCAGAACAGGTAGTAGCCGCTGGCATCGGTCGTGGTCGAAGCAAGTTCGCCACCTTGGCAGTCCATCAGGTAGACCGTCACGCCCTCGACGCCGGCTTCGCCCGCATCCTGGATGCCGTCTTCGTTGATGTCGTGCCACACGTAATCACCGAGGCAGGCCAGCGGTGGCGGTGTGACGGGGATGGAGAATCCCGCCCCGACCCAGGCCATGGAAGCACCGCGGTCCTCGACGGGATCGAGCGGGGTGACCGTCGAGATCAACTCGACCGTGACGGAAGTGTCGCCGGCCGGAATGAGGATGTCCGTCAGGCACAGGGTGTCCCACAACAGGCCGTCGTCGCTGCCCAGGAGATTGTCCCGAACATCGTCACCGGCCGAAGTGGTGAATTTGATGGCGTTAGGACGGCCCAGGCCGACACTGCCGGCAAAGATCACCATTCGGCTCATTCTGTCCGCGGGCTCGGCCGCGAAGGTAAAGGTCTGGGGCACGGTGGCGTCCAGGGTGGGTGAGAAATCGAAGTAGGCCATATCGAGGCCGTCCAGGACCGAGATCTCGGCCAGCGTGCCGTCATCGTAGATGACCATCATGCCGATGCCGTTGTTCTCGTCCAGCGAACCACCGGTATAGTCGAAATCGAATTCGGTGATGGTGAAGCTGTTGGCTCCGTCGGTCACCAGGCCCATGGCGGTGATGTCCGCACGATAAGCCGAGAACCAGTAGTTGGAAAAGAAATTGGTCGGACCACCGATCAGTTCGCCGGTCACGTCGTTACCGTCGATCTTGACGATGTCGTCACCGGGCGCGCCGGTGGTTCCGCCGGCCCAGTAGACCAGGACCTGGTTGATGGTCGCGCCGACCGGGACGGTGATGTCGATGATGCCGGAATCAACGCCCACCATGCCGACACCGCCCTGGGCAAAGCAGCTGCCCGACGCGATGGCGATCGTGGGTGTCCCGAGAGTCTCGGTTCCGTTCTTGTCGTAATGGTACTGGGTCTGGGTCTGTGGCGCCGTCATCTCGGGTTCCTGGCTGCAGCCCACAGCCAGCAGTCCGATGGACAGCAAAACCGCGAGAATGCGAATGCTCTTCATCCTTCGTCCTCCTACAAATGGATTGATCAGGGTGTCTTCGATTTGATTATTCTGTGTTCTCAACAAGTCGCCCAGGAACCGAGCGATAGTTTCCCCCGCAAATATTATCTCAGAACTATGGAGGTTTGTCAACGCAAGAGCAAAAATTCCTGACCTAAGGGAAAATTTAAAACCATTAGTCTAAATGAATTTTATCTTATAGAAATATTGACTGATTGATCAAAAAGGGAGGAATTCCCCCTGAAAACCAAATCCAAATCCCGCGCGGCCTATTCTTGGCCTATTCCTGGCCTATTTTCCCAGTTTGTCCCAGACCGCGCCCATGTTCATACCGCCCGCTTCGGCGATGTGAGCGTGCTTGCGGGCATCCTTGCCGTTGTCCAGGTAACTGCAGGCGATACCCAGATAGGCGTGGGCCACCAAATTGTCCCTGTCCAGTTCCAGCGCCTTGCGGCAACTGGCTTCAGCCGCGTCGAACTGACCGAAACGGCAGAACAATCGCCCCTGGCGGGCATGAGCCTCGGCCGCGCCGGGATCCAAGGTCAGCACCTGCCCATAGGTGGTGAAGGCTTCCCGGTTCTTGCCCTGCTTCTCAAAGGAGCGCCCCAGGGCCAGCCACAAATCCGGATTGTCGGGATCGGAGGAAATGAACTGCAGACAGAGGTCCTCGGCTTCCTGGGTTTCCCCGATATCCATCAGGCCATTGACCAGACGCACCCTCGGCAGCGCGTCCTGCGGCGAAAGCTCCAAAGCGCGGCGGTAGCACTCCACCCCCGCTTTTTTCGAACCGGTCCGGAAGTGGATCTCACCCAGGCGAATATGCGCGGCCGTGTTCCCGGGTCCGATCGCCACGGCTTCACGGGCAGCGGCCTCGGCCTTGGACATCCTGTCCCGGGCCTCGTAGACCAGAGCCAGTTCGACCAGAAGATTGGCCGAAGGGTTGGCCTTGTTCCGGCCGGTTTCCAGGACTTCCTGGGCCTCTTCCAGTTCCCCCATCTTCACCAGAAAGCGGCTGAAATTGATGTAGGAAGCCGGATCCAAGGGGTTTTCCGCAATCAAACCGCGGCCTTCGACGTTGGAGGCCACCTCGGCCGCAGCCCCTGCAGGCAGGAAAAAAGCGGCCAGGCTCAGCAGGACAAAAAAACCGAAGCAGACAGGGCGAAAGGAATGGGATCCATGCATGGCGGATTCTCCGGTATTGCGGAATGGATTGGCAGAACTTCGTTTTTCGGACCGGTCCTCCCCGACCGTGGCACGGAAGGAACCGTGCACTCCTAACAAGTTTGATGCCACCACGAACCAAGGTTCACGACACCGTGGACCAGGGCTCCCAATGCCCACCGGAAACCCCGAATCCAAACCGGATGTCGCGGGGTCAGGCTCCCAGGCGCTGCCTGATTTCCGCCAGGCCCAAATCGGCTTCATCCACCAGTTCCTGCAGGATATCCCGCAATGGCTGCACCTTGTTCACGATGCCCACGGACTGTCCGGCCATCAGGGAACCATGTTCGACGTCACCATCGACCGCGGCATCCCGCAACGACCCGACCCAGTATTCCTCGACCTTGAACTGGGCGTCCTGACGGCTTATTTCGCCACTCTTCATCCTGCTCAACAGGTCAAATTGCAATTCCCCGAAGTGGCTCATGGCATGGTTGTTAAGTGCCCGCACCGACACCACCGGCAGCTTGGTGCTGTACTGGGGAGTGGAGATGGCCTCCCGGGCGCGCGCCTTGATGAACACGTTCTTGAAATTCTCGTGGGTGTTGCATTCCTCGGCCAGGACGAATCGGGTGCCCATCTGGGCTCCGGCGGCCCCCATCAGGGTCAGATGGGTGATCATCCGGCCGGTGGCGATGCCCCCGGCCACGAAGATGGGAATGTCCGGGAACTGGAAGAGGATCTCCTGCAGCAGCACGATGGTCGATACGTGACCGATATGTCCTCCGGCTTCACTGCCTTCCAGGATGAGGCCGTCCGCCCCGTAACTGATCATCCGCTTGGCGATACTGCTGGTCGAGGCGAAACAGAGCACTTTGGCCCCGCTCTTCTTGGCCTGCTCGACTTCCGATCCCCGGGGCAGCGACCCGGCAAAGACGATATGACCGACCTTTTTCTCGCAGAGGATATCCAGATGGGCCTGGTAGTTGGGGGCAATGGTGATGACGTTGCCGGCAAAGGGCTTATCGGTGAGTTCCCGGGTCCGGTCGATGTACTCGGCAAACATCTCCGGCGGCATGTTGCCGGCGGCCAGGACGCCGAAGGCCCCCAGGTTGCTCATCAGCGAGACCAGGTCCGGATCACTGATCCAGGTCATCGCACCGCACATGATGGGCAGTTCGCTGCCGAGGAATTCCTTCCCCCGGCTCCAAATGGTATCGAGGCGGTCGGTGGACCGTACCGGATTCGGGGCGCTCATCGCAATCCTCCTGAGGCGAAAACACCGGCCCGGCCGGTGCGACAAGGACCTCCGAGCGGGGCCCTAGTTTGTTCCATCATCCCTTCATATAGCAGAAGAACCGGGGATTGGCAACCGATGGCCCATCCCCGGTCCTTCCGAATTTCCAATCCGGCCGCTAACGGTCCAGGTTGGCCAGCATCACCTCGGCGATGTCCCTGGCGGTCATGCTGTCGCCGCGGTCGGTCTCCTTGATGGCGTCGCCGAGCATGGTCAGGCAGAAGGGGCAGGCGGTGCAGACCTCGGCCGCGCCGGTGGCCGCGGCCTCTTCGATCCGGTTGTGGTTGATGCGGGTGCCCAGATCCTCCTCCATGAACATCCGTCCCCCGCCGGCGCCGCAGCAGAAGCCCTCGCGGCGGCTGCGGGGCATTTCGCGCTGCTCGACACCCTCGATGGCGCCCAGGATTTCCCGCGGGGCATCGTAGATGTTGTTGTGGCGGCCCAGATAGCAGGAATCGTGATAGGTGACGGCGACATCTTCGCCGCCCTTCAGCTTCAACTTGCCGGCGGTGACAAGTTCCGCCAGCAACTGGCCGTGATGAACCACCTCGACGTCCTGCAGGCCGAAGTCGGGGTACTCGTTGGCGATCATGTTGAAGCAGTGCGGACAGGCCGTCAGCACCTTGCCCACCTTGTATTTCTGGAAGGTGGCGATGTTGGCCGGCGCCTGCATCTGGAACAGGTATTCGTGACCCACGCGGCGGGCCGGATCGCCGCAGCACAGTTCCTCGGTGCCCAGCACGGCGTAGTCGACGCCGGCGGAATTGAGCAGGGTGCACAGGGCCCGCAGCACGTCGGAGTTGCGGCTGTCGAAACTGCCCGCGCAACCGACGAAAAGCAGGTAATCGGCCTGGCCCTTGTCCCGCATGCGCGGAACGTCCAGTTCGCCGATCCAGTCCTCGCGGCCGGCGGCGCTGACGTTCCAGGGATTGCTGTTGTTCTCCAGGCCCTTGAGCGCGCCCTGCAGCACGGTGGGCACCTTGGCCTCCATCATGGTCAGGTAGCGCCGCTGGTCGATGATGTTGGGGATGTGGTCGATCATCACCGGGCAGGCGTCCACGCACCAGCCGCAGGTGGTGCAGGCCCAGATCGCTTCCTCGTCATTGACCTCGCCGATCAGGGCCGGCCGGGTCATCGCCTCGATGGCCGCGGCCGCCTCGGCCGTTTTTCCCCGGGCCTTGAGCTTGCCGACGGTGACCAGGTGATCGCTCATCCCGTAGGCCTGATCCCGTTCGTCGACGATGATGGAGCGCGGCTTCAGGGGCTTGTCCGTCAGGTTGGCCGGGCACATCTCGTCGCAGCGGCCACACTCGGTGCAGGTGTACATGTCCAGGAAGCGGCGCCAGGAAAAGTCCTCCAGACGGCCCACGCCGAACACTTCGCGGCCCTCGAATTCCATCTTCTCCAGGGCGGCGCTCGGGGTCAGTCGTCGCAGGTAGACCGCGGGCAGGGCGGTGATGACGTGGAAATGCTTGCCGAAGGGCAGGAAGTTCAAGAAGGCCAGCAACAAAACGACGTGAAGCCAGAACATGCCCTGCCACCAGGCGTTGACCACCGTGGCGGTCTGGCCCGCAAAAACCCCCGCGGCGAGGGTGGACACCCAGGCCCAGCCCTTTTCGGCGTGGTCGGGCTGCAGGGTGAACATGGCCGCGTCGGCCAGGAAATCGGTCACCATCAGCGCTGCGATCCACACCAGGACCAGCAGGGCCTCGAAACTCAAATGGAGGCGGCTGGGCTTGACGACGAGACGGCGCCAGATCGCGTACAGGATCGCCAGCAGGACCAGGACCGCAAACGTGTCCTTGAACAGCGCGTAGACCAGGCCCAGGGTCCCGCCCAGCAGGGGCAGGTGGAAGTCGGGAGAGTACCCCCGGCCGACCAGGGTCGCCGTCCGGGTGAAGATCACCAGAAAGCCGAAGAAGATCGTCACATGCATCAGCCCGGCCCAGCGTTTGTACAGCAACCGCTTCTGGCCGAAGCCGATGATCATCAGGGATTTGAATCGTTCCCAGGGCCTGTCCGCCAGGTTCTGGTTTTCACCGGCGCGCATCAGCCAGTAGCGGTCGGCCATGGTCCCGATGAACATGGACATGGACAGGAACAGGAGGATGGACATGAAAACCGGATTCACGCGGGAGCCCCTTCCTTCACCACACATCGCGGGCGCTTGAAACCGCCCGTCGGGCCTTGCTGAATGATTATTCAGTGAGGATAAATCATGGTTCCCCCGAATCCCAGAAAAAAGAACCCGGCAAGGTGCGGGAGAAAGGGGACAAAAAACCTACCGATAAAGGGCCTTGAAACTCCCGAAGGAGGATTTGACGACCGGGACGGCCGAGTCGATATGGATCAGGTCCCCGGTGCTGTGTCCAAACCCCAGGTCCAGGTTTTCGGGACCACGGATGTCCACGTCCTGGAAGATCACCGGGGTGGAACCGAAATCCAGCGCGGTGAAATGACAGACGGCGATAGTCTGGGATTCGTCGTTGGTGCCGGCCAGGACGGAACTTGAAAAATGGATCGTACCCTGGGGATCCACATCCGTGTAATCGAAGAAAAAGTAATCCTGGCCTGTTCCGGTATACCAGGGTCCCGGTTCGATGGCGTCGAGATGCAGCAGGAAGGGATCAAAAGCCAGGATGGCCTCCACACCCTTGACGTCCAGCCCCGCGCAGTCGATGGCGATGTCCACGGTGAAGTTCACCTCGGTAGGCAAACTGACCGTTGGATCGACGAACAACTCCTGCGCGACGGCGGGCGACAACAGCATGGATGACACGACCCACGATACCACCAGCGCCAGGAGGCAAAAAAAACGGCGGCAGTGGTGCCTTTGCCCACCGGTCCGCCAGATGTCCGACCGAAACCCGCCCATGCACTTCCCCCTTGAAGCCCGCCGGTCGCACGACAGGGACACGGCGTAAAGAGATCAACTGGGGCGAGTCGTGATCCATTGCTGAGTCTAGCCCACCAATCATGATTTATAAAGCGAATTATTCGGTTTTAAATACTTTTTTTGTAGGAGCCTCCCTATATTCTCCCTGTTTACAAGCAGGCTCCGGGAAGATAGATTTTCGGAATACTCGCTGAAAATCAGGAGAGGGTGTGCCGAAGCCGAAGGCCCCAGGAAGGAAAGACCCATGGACAACAGCCCGATCCCCGACAATCCCTCCGACGAGGGCATCCGGGAAATCCTCGGTGGAATGAAACGTATCGCGGTGGTGGGGATTTCTGCCAAGCCCGAAAGGGCGAGCCACGGTATCGCCCGCTTCCTGGTCGGCCAGGGATTCGAGGTCGTCGGCGTCAACCCCGTGCTCAAGGAGGATGTCCTGGGCATCAGGATCTATTCCTCCCTGACCGAGGTTCCCGGATCCGTCGACGTGGTGAATGTCTTCCGGCGCAGTGACACCGTACCGCCGGTCGTCGATGAAGCCATCGCCATGAAGGCTGGTGCGGTATGGATGCAGGAGGAAGTCGTTCATGAAGAAGCCGCGGCCAAGGCCCGGGCCGCCGGGCTGGATGTCGTCCAGGACCGCTGCCTCTACAAAGAGTGGCTGCGGCTGATGAACGGTTGACCGGGTGAGAGACCTCAAGGCAAACGAATTGATTCACCTGCCGTGCAATCTCGTAACCGGCGCCCTGGGTTTCGTAGGCGGACACCTGGTGCGCAGCCTAGTGTTGGCCGGCCACCCGGTGGTGGGGCTGGACAGATATTCCCGGACCGAAGATCTCCCGCAAACCATCGGGCAGTTCACCCTGTCCGGGCCGGCGGCCGACTGGCCCGGCGCCATGGTCTACACAGCGGACTTCGGCAGTTTTTTCTACGTGCCCTGCCCCCTCGAAGAGGCGGCGCCGATCGCCCGCCTGCTGAACAGGCTCCGCCCGGTCATGGTCTATCACCTGGCCGCCCAGAGTTCCGCCGCCGTTTCCTTTCGCGACCCCGGCGGCACTTTTTCCGCCAACGTCCAGGGCACCCTGAATCTCCTCGAGGCGGTGCGCGCCATCCCCGATGTGGAACGTCCGGCCGTCCTGTCGATCGGCTCCTGCGAGGAATACGGACCCCAGCCCGAGGAAGCCTATCCCCTGCGGGAGGACACCCCGCTGAATCCCTTGTCCCCCTACGGCGTCAGCAAGGTCGCCCAGACGCTGCTTTGCCGGCAGTATGTCCGTTCGTATGATCTGCCCGTGGTCATGGCACGTTCCTTCAGCCACACCGGCCCCGGGCACGACACCCGGTTCGCCTTCCCCAACTTCGCCCGGCAGATCGCCGCGGCCGAAGCCGGCACAGGGCCTGCTGAAATCCTTACGGGCGATCTGTCGCCGGTGCGGGATTTTCTCGATGTCCGCGATGTCGTGACCGCCTACCGCCTGCTGCTCAAGGAAGGGCGGCCGGGAGAAATTTATCACGTAAGTTCGGGGATTCCTTTGACGATAAGTCAGGGACTCGAGATATTGGTGGGCGACGCGAAATGCCCCATATCCATCCGCCGCGATCCGGGGCTCTGCCGGCCCTCGGACACGCCGTTCATGGTGGGTGACAGTTCCAAGTTGAAACGGGATACCGGGTGGGAACCCGAGTGGGAGATCCAGGACACCCTCACCGAGCTGCTGGAAGCGGCCCGAAAGGAATTTCAATGATACGAATCTGCATGGTCGGCACCGGATACGTCGGCCTGGTATCGGGCGCGTGCATGGCCGACTTCGGCCACCGCGTGACCTGCGTGGACATCAACGAAGAGCGCATCCAGGGACTGGTCAAAGGCATCATTCCCTTTTACGAGCCGGGCCTCGATCGCCTGGTCCTGAAAAACGTGGAAGAACAGAGACTGTTTTTCACCACCAGTCTGGCCGAGGGCATGAAGGATGCCGACATCGTTTTCATCGCGGTGCAGACGCCCATGTCCGAAAACGGTGAAGCCGACCTGAAGTACGTCATGAAGGTCGGCGAGGAGATCGGTGAACTGCTCGATCGCTACATGGTGGTCGTGACCAAGAGCACTGTTCCGGTGGGGACCAACCGTGCCCTCAAGAAGGTCATCGCCTCCAAGCTGAAGGCCGACGTGGAATTCGACATGGCCAGCAATCCCGAGTTCCTGCGCGAAGGCTCCAGCATCGAGGATTTCATGCGCCCGGACCGGGTGGTCATCGGCGTCGAATCGGAGCGGTCCGAGGAACTGATGCGCGAGATCTACCGGCCGCTGTACCTGAGCGACACGCCCATGGTCAAGACCGGCATCGAAACCGCGGAACTGGTAAAATACGCTTCCAACAGTTTTCTGGCCGTCAAGATCTCCTTCATCAACGAGATCGCCAAACTGGCCGAGGCCGTGGGCGCGGACGTTTTCGACGTGGCCAAGGCCATGGGGCTGGACAAACGCATCGGGCGCAAATTCCTGCATCCGGGCCTGGGCTTCGGCGGCAGTTGCCTGCCCAAGGACACCAACGCCATCGTCCACATCGCCGAGGAAGCCGGTAGCGAGATGTCCATCGTCAAGTCGGCCATCGCGGTCAACCGGGACATCCCCGGGCGGGCCATCGTCAAGGCTGAAAGGCTGGTCGGAGACCTGTCGGGGAAAACAGTGGCCCTGCTGGGGCTTTCCTTCAAGCCCAACACCGATGACATTCGCTCGGCGGCCAGCCTTGATCTGGTCGACCTCTTGAAGGCCAAAGGCTGCCGCCTGCTGGCGCACGATCCGGCCGCCATGGAGAACTTCAAGCAGGTTCATCCGGACCTCAACTACTGCCAGTCACCCTACGAGGCCTGCGAAGGCGCCGACCTGGCCATCCTGGTCACCGAGTGGAACCAGTACCGGCAGCTCGACTTCAACTGGTTGTCCGAGGCGATGGCAGGAAAAGCTTTCCTGGACTGCCGAAACGTGTATGATCGTCCCCACCTGGAAAAATTCGGATTCAAGTACGACTGTTTTGGCCGGGCGGATCACTCCTCCCCCACCAGTTGAGGATTTCATGGCTGCGAAAAACAACAAGCGGGTCGGCCGCTACGACCTGATCACGCCCATGCTTCCGTGCAAGGACGAGATCCTGGACAAATTCGAGAAGTTCCTCATGTCGGGGCATTACATCCTGGGTGACGAGGTGCGTCTGCTCGAGGAGGAACTGGCCGCGGCCTGCGGCGTGGTCGACGCCGTCGGCGTGGCCTCCGGATCCTCGGCCCTGTTCGTGGCCCTGGCCATGGCGGGTGTCCGGCCGGGCCACGAGGTCATCACCACCCCGTACACCTTCGACGCCACCATGGAATCCATCATCCTGCTGGACGCGGTCCCGGTTTTCGTGGATATCCGGCCCGAGGATCTGAACATCGATCCCGGCAGGATCGAGCAGGCCATCACCCCGAAGACGCGGGCCATCATGCCGGTGCCCATCTTCGGCGCTCCGTGTGACATGAATCCCATCAACGAGATCGCCGCCGCCCACGGCCTGGAAGTGGTGGTGGACATGGCCCAGGGCTACGGGACCCTCTACGACGGCAAACCCATGGGATCCTTCGGCCGCATGAGCACCCTGAGTTTCTATCCGACCAAGAACCTGCCCGGCATCGGGGACGGCGGCATGGTCCTGTGCCGTGACCAGCGGGACGCCGACCGGATCCGGAAAATCCGCGCCCACCAGGCCGTCCGGGCCAACGACCGGCTTTACACCGGGTGGAACAGCCGGCTGGACGAGATCCAGGCCATGGTCATCCGGGTCCGCCACGGCCGCTTTGCCGAGGAGCAGGGCGACCGGGACCAGGTCGCCGCCATCTATGACGGCTACATTCCGCCGCAACACCGTCTGCAGTTCCCCACCGGTGACGCGGGCATGAAGGTGACCCATCACCAGTACTGGGTCCGCTGCACACGGCGCGACCAGCTGCGGAACCTGCTGGATGCCGAAGGAATCGACACGGCCGTCTACTACGACCCGCCCCTGCACCGCCATGAACTGGCCGAATACTCGCGCGCGGGCGGCGGGTTGGAGGAAGCCGAACGGGCCGGCCGTGAAGTCCTGATTCTTCCCATCCACGCGGCCCTTCCCTTCGAGGACGCCCACCGCATCGGAAAAACCGTCCAGGAATTCCTGGCCGCCGAAGAAAAATCCGCCAGCAACCAAGGCTGAAAAGAGGTTCCAGTTTGAAGTCCCGGGTTTTGAGTTTCGGCAGCCTCGCCTCACCCCTGGCCAGAAACCAGACCCAGGCCGTCATCGACCGCATCCAGGAACGCCAGCCCCGCCTGACCTGCCAGTTGAACATCTGGGATTCGCCGATCCCACCGGGGGCCAACGCCGACGAACCGTTTGTCGCCGCCAGCCGCGGGGAAATGGAATTCCTGGAGAAACAGTTGCTGAGCGAGCAAGCGCGCCTCGTGGTGGTCGAAGCCGCCGACATGGTCCTGCCCCTGCCCGAGAATCTCGCGGTCATCTGCGTGCCGGACCGGGCCACCCCTTTCGACGCCTACCTCAACCGCCAGGGCCTGATCATGGACGAGATGGACCCGGGCAGCTGCGTCGGCGTCCTGTCCATGCGGTCGCGGTCCCAGATGCAGTCCCTGTGGCCGGATATCTCCTTTCGCATTCTTCGCGGCGGCGTCGACCTGGCCATGGAAATCCACCTGCGCCGTTCCGAAATCGACGGGTTGGTTCTGCCGGCCGCGGTCACCGAACATCTCGGCATCCAGGGAATCGTCGCGGAGATCTTCGCCCCCGAATTCATTCTGCCCGGCCCGGGACAGGGCACGCTGGTGATTCTCGGCCGCGCCAACGACATGGAAGCCCGGGACCTGCTGGCCGATCTCCATTCGGTCGCCACGGCCGTCGAACTGGAAACCGAGCAGGCCTTCTGCCGACGCATGATTTCGGACCAGGACCTTCCCGTCGGCGCCCTGGCGCGGGTCGCCGGCGGCGAAGTCGTCATCACCGGCACCACCGGACCGGGGACCAAACGCATCGCCGTCAACGGCGAGACCCACGAGGCCGTGGCGGTGGGCAGCGGTCTCGCGGAGCAGATCCTCTCGCGCGGGGAATCCTTCGCCGATCTTCTGGAAGCCGATTTTCCCGACGGCCTGCCGGACGAGAACAACGAGGACGTTTCCATCCTCGAGGAAATTCCCGTCGACTCCCAGGACCCCGGCAACGATGAAGAGGACTGGGATGCGAAAGGGTCCGACGGCGAGGCGGCCTTGTCGGGCCTGGATGAAGATCTGGATGAGCTCGAGAACCTGAAAAGGCTGGAAGACATGGCCGGCATCGAGAAAGCGCCCGCCGTTGCCGAGGACGAAGACAACGAAGACCTGGGCATGTTCCACGACGAGGAATGATCCCCGCCCTAATTCCCTGCCTCGCCGAGAACCCTTTTCAGGCGCCCGCCAGGTCTTTGGCGATGCGCGCGGCGGTGAAGGGGTCGCGCATCTGGGCGGTGCCCACCTGGACGGCGACCGCTCCGAGGGCGAAGAATTTCAAGGCATCCCGGCAATCCCCGATGCCCCCCACGCCGACCACCGGCACCTTGGCCCGCGACACGATTTCATCAACCTTGGCCAGGGCGATGGGACGAATCGCCGGTCCGGAGTAGCCCCCGAATCTCCGGGGCAGAACGGGCCGTCCCGATTCCAGGTCCACTTCCAGGCCCACCACCGTATTGATGGCGCTTACCGCATCGGCCCCCGCTTCGGCCGCGGCGGTGGCCAGGGAACTGATATCGGTGATGTTGGGGGTCAACTTGGCCAACAGGGCCCGATCGGGAAGGTAGCGGCGGGCGGCCCCGACGCAGGCGGCCACCGTGACGGGGTCGCGGCCGAAATCATGTCCACCCTCGGCCACGTTGGGACAGCTGAGATTGATCTCCACTCCGTGCCAGTGGGCCAACCCGGACGCGACCTGGTGCAATCGGGAAACCATGTCCCCGAATTCCTCCGGTCGCGTGGCCGCCAGGCTGACCACCGTGGGGACACCCTGCTCTTCCAGTGCGGGCAGGGTTTCGGCCAGGAACTCGTCGAAGCCCACGTTTTCCAGTCCGATGCTGTTCAGGGCCCCTTCGGCGGTCTCCACCAGGCGCGGCATGGGGTTGCCGGACCGGGCCTGCGGGGTCACGGTCTTGGTGACCACGGCCCCCAATCCCTGATAGGGCGAGGTGAAACCCTCCGCTTTCATCTCGTGACCGGTCAGTCCGTAGGCGAAGCATCCGGAGGCGGTCCAGATGCGGCCGGGAAACTGCCGTGGCCCCAGGGTGAAAGCAGCGGTCGGGTCTATGGTCCACCAGCCGGGAAGCGCCAAGGTCATTCCTCTTCGGTTATTGGTTGTCGGCTACCTGTTGCCGGTGATCAACTATCCGGCCAGGCCAGATCCGCGGCATTGAAAACCGGGCCTTCCTCGCAGCAGGTGGCGTTGCGCACCTGGCCGGGACCGCGGGACGTATCGTGCACCGGCACCACGCACCCCTTGCAGACTCCGTACCCGCACCCCATGTGTTCCTCCAGGGAAAGCCAGCAGGTCCAGCCGCGTTCGGCGGCCAGCCGGGAGGCGGCTTTCAAAAGGGGCGTCGGACCGCAGGCCAGGACCATGGTGCTCTTGCCGCCGCCAATATCCTCCCGGGACGCCGCCAATTCCGTGACCAGCCCCTGCCACGGCCGGCGACCCTCCGGGATGTCCCGCAGGGAATCCACGCTCACTTCCCAGCGGTCCCCCAGCAGATCCCACGGCACGTCGGCGCCGTCGCGCGCGCCGAAAAAGGCGTCGATTTTCAACCCGGACCGTCCGGCATGGCGGTCCATCCAGGCCGCCAGCGGGGGAAGTCCCACACCCCCGGCGATCAGAACCACGGCCTGGTCCTTTTCAGGCTGAGGGAAGGGTCGACCCAGGGGGCCCAGAAAAGCCAGCGGAGCTCCGGCTGTCAGGGCGCCCAGCGCGCGCGTGCCCCGGCCCACGATGCGGTACAGAAACGACATCCGGCGGTCGATCGCCTCGTAAATGGAAAAAGGGCGGCTGAAAACCAGGGAATGATCACCAGCCAGGTTGAGCATGGCGAATTGCCCCGGCTGAAAGGTAAGAGGGGAATCCAAATCCACCGAGAGTTCATGGAGGCCGCTGGAAACAGGAATGTTGGCCGTCACCACACCCTCACAGCGGATGGCAGGCGTCACGGGCAGATCAATCATGGGCTGAGGCCCACCCTTCCGTTGAATCAGGATCAGCGCAGGAAATCCCAGTTATCATCCTTTTTCTTCTTCTTTTCATCCTCTTTTTCGTCTTCGTCCTCTTTTTCGTCTTCATCCTTCTGGTCCTTCTCTTCATCCTGCTGGTCGGCCCCGTCCTGCGACCCATCCTCCGACTTCTCCCCGGCTCCTTCGGGACCCGTCTCCAATTCGCCGGCCGACCGGTCCTCACCCCCGAGGGCGGGCTGGGCTCCCGCGGGCAAGGCCTCTCCAGCAGGTCCACCCGGGTCCGCGCCGGTCACCGCGCGCAAGGAATCAGCCGCCGCGCGGGTCTCCATGTCCTGGACCGCTGCTTCCAAGGCCTGTGTCTGCCTGGCCTGGGCAGCCAGGACGGCCGTTTCCGGCGGTTCGAACAGGATGTTGTCCCGGCGGGAAAGATAGACCATGCGCCGGCGGACTCCATTCATGCCATTGGTCAACCCCAGCAGGGTGGAACCGAAATCGGATTCCTCGCTCAGGGCAGCCCTCTCTTCATCGCTGAGATTCGCCAGGTTTTCCTGCTGTCTGGTTTCCTGCATGGCCAGGAGGTATCCCAACAGATTGTCGTCCTGATGGGAGCGAACCTCGAAGGCCTGGGGGGACTCGGGATATCTTTCGGCGAGTTCGCGGGAGAAGATCGCCGCCGAATCCGGATTGTCCAGATACCTGTCATAGGCAACGTAGGCCCCGAACAGGGCGCGGGCGGCCACCGTACTGTCGGCCGCGGTATCGGCGGCGGCCTGGATATAGAGATCGGCCGCCACGCCGGGCCGGTCGAAACCGAACATCATGGAGTTCGCCTGCAGGACCTTGAGGCCGGGGATGCGGTCGGCCTTGGCATCGGGCAACGCGGCCTCGGCCGCGAGATAGTCCTTGAGGTTGTCGCCCAGACGCCGGGTGCGGTCTTCATCGTCAAGCTCATCGCGTCTGAGAAGCGCGGTCTGGAAATGGGTCCTGGCCTGTTCCCAATCGCCGCGTTCGAGAAAAAGGTAGCCCAGCAGATCCGAAGCCCGGGCCTTGACCACCGGGGTCTCCCATTCAACCGGCATGTTTTCCAGAAGAGGCGACGCCTCGTCACCTTTTCCCTGGGCCACCAGGCTTTCCGCCTCGACCAGAAGGACCTCACCCTGGGCCTGGTACACCGAAGCCTGATCCCTCAACTCGGTCAGCAGCAGGTCGGCCATCTCGAAGTCGCCCATGCGAACATGCACCCTGGCCCTGAGCAGTTTCGACCTGAAACCCAGATCCGCGCTGGAAGTATTGGCGCTGACCTCCTGGAGGACATCCGCCGCCTTGGTGTAATCCTCCATTTCCCAGTAGCACTCGGCCAGCTTCAGGCCGATCCGGTCCCGTTCCCCGATTTCGGAATCGAGCTCCAGGTAGGCGCGGTAGCTTTCCGCGGCCGCTTCCCAGTCCTCCAGGACAAAGGAATTATCCCCGCTCACCTTGCGGGTTTCCGCCTGGAAATTGCTTTCCGGGTAGAGCTTCGCCAGGCGATCGAGGTATTCCTGGCTGCGGTCCAGGGCCCCGATCAGGAGGTAGTCCAGGGCGGTCAGGTACAAGGCCTCTTCGAGATAGGGCGTCTGGGGAAAGTTGGTGAACAGGAGGTCGAACTTGCGGATGGACATCCGGTACGATTCAAGCCGGTAGTAGGCCTTCGCCTGGAGAAAAAGCGCATCGTCCGTGAGGCTGTGGCCCGGATATTCGTCCAGGACCTTCTGCGCTTTCTTGATGGCGATTTCGTAGTCCGTTTTCTGGGGACCGACAGGCTTGGGTGGATCCTTGTGCTGGCGGATGGCCTCGTTGCGGACATGTTCGGCGTTGTTGAATTTCTTCTGGGCGTTGTAGAAAGTGTTGTACTTGGCGCAACCGACCAGAAACAGGATCAAGACCAGCATACCGAAAGGCCACAGCAGCCGGGCCGTCCTGTTTCGCGGACGGAATGACCCTTTCAAGCCTGCTGTTCCGGACACAGTTCCGGACACACCCGCGCCCCGGCCCGACAGGCCTGTGTCATTGGCGGCGGAAGCCCTGGTATTGTTACTACGCTGTGAGTTCACCACTTACCTTCACTTGGCCGGTGGGGCGGTCGGCTCCGGCCGGTTTCCCGACCCCTTGGCGATACCCGCCCCGGGAGTCGACACCCCCTTGGAAGTGCAATATCCGTTCCGGTCGAACCGCGGCTTCTAACGATCGTCACGCCACGTCAGACGGCCACCCCGGAAGGTCGCCGTCACCCGGCCGGTCAGGGTCTCACCGAGGTAGGCGGAGTTGCGGCTGAGCGACTGGAACCGGTCCGCCTCGACCACCCATTGGCGGTCGGGATCGAACAGGACAAAATCCGCTTCCGCCCCCTCCTCCAGCCGGCCCGCCGGCAGGTTGAAGATGCGTGCGGGAGTTTCGCTCATGCTCTCGACCAGCCGGCCCAGATCCATGACGCCCGTATTGACAAGATAGGTGATTCCCGCGCCGAGGGCCGTCTCCAGGCCGGTCACGCCGAAGGGGGCCTGGTCGAACTGGTGTTCCTTTTCGGTATCGGTATGGGGCGAATGGTCCGTGGCGAGGCAATCGATGGTCCCGTCGGCCAGGCCTTCGGCCACCGCGTTGACGTCATCGGTCTCCCGCAGGGGAGGATTCGTCTTGAACAGCGGGGAATAGTCGCGGCAGCGCGAATGATCCAGGCTGACGTGATGCGGGGTCGCCTCGGCCGTGACCCGCAATCCTTCCGCCTTCGCCCGACGGATGATCTCCACCGCCCCTTTGGTCGACACATGCGCCACGTGGAGGTGGCCGCCGGTGGACCGGGCGAGTTCGACATCCCGGAATACGGCGGCGTCTTCACCGGCACGCGACATGCCGGACATCCCCAGGCGGGCGGACCAGTAGCCGCCGTGCATGCAGCCTTTGCCCACGATCGACCTGTCTTCGGCGTGGGTGATGATCGGCACCCCCAGGACGGCGGCGTACTTGAGGGCGTTGGCCATCAGGCCGCCGCTGGCCACGGGCGTCCCGCTGTCGGTGAACCCCACCGCCCCGGCGTTCACCATGTCGCCGAACTCGGTCATGCCCTGTCCCTGCAGGCCCGGGCTGATGGCGCCGGTGGGATGGACCCGGCACAGGCCGGCCTCCCGGCCGCGGTCGATGAGATAACGGACCATTCCCGAATTGTCGATGGCCGGATCGGTGTCGGGCATGGTGACGACGGAGGTGTAGCCTCCGGCGGCGGCGGCCCGGCACCCGGTGGCCACGGTTTCCTTCTCCTCGTGACCCGGTTCGCGAAAATTCACGTGCAGGTCCACGAAACCGGGAGCGCAGACCAGTCCGTCACCGTCCAGGGCGGGAATGCCCTCGACTTTCGGGACCCCTACGCCCAGGCCCTCGATCCTGCCCTTGCGGACATGCAGGAATCCCTTGCGCTTGCCGAGTTTTCCCTGGCGGCAGAGTTTGACGCCGGTGACAAGGAATTCCGAGGGAATGCGCTGCCAGCTCCATTCCATTGCCGAACCTCTTTCCGAATTGCAGAAACCTTATTCCTGTGCCGAAGACAACGCCCCCGGATCACCGCCGGACAGCAGATAGATCAGGGCCATGCGCACGGCCACGCCGTTGGCGACCTGATCGAGAATGACCTGGCGGGGGCCGTCGGCCACGGTGCTGGATATCTCCACGTCCCGGTTCATCGGGCCCGGGTGCATGACGAATGCCTCGGGCTTCAGGGTCCGCACGACCTCTTCGGTAATGCCGTACATCCGATGGTATTCCCGGTTGCTGGGAAAGGACTTGCTGGAATGGCGCTCCAGCTGGATGCGGAGCACGTTCAACACATCGGCGTCGGCCACCGCTTTTTTCAGGTCGTACTCGATGTTGACGCCCAGCTTGGCCAGCCCGCCCGGCACCATGGTCGGGGGTCCGCACAGGGTGACTTCCGCACCCAATTTGTTCAGGCCCCAGATATTGGACCGGGCCACCCGGCTGTGGCTGATGTCCCCGATGATGGTGACCTTCTTGCCCCGCAGGTCACCCAATCGCTGGCGCATGGTCATGATGTCGAGCAGACCCTGGGTGGGGTGCTCGTGGGCCCCGTCTCCCGCGTTGATGACCGAACACTTCAGGACCTTGGCCAAGTAGCGGGCGGCACCGGCGGAGCTGTGCCGGATGATCAGCATGTCGATCTTCATGGCCGCCAGGTTTTCCGCGGTGTCGCGGAGGGTTTCACCCTTGGAGAAGCTGCTGGTGGCGGTGCTGAAGTTGACGATGTCCGCGGAGAGACGTTTCTCCGCCAGTTCGAAACTGATGCGGGTGCGCGTGCTGGGTTCGTGGAAAAAGTTGACCACCGTGCGGCCGCGCATGATCGGTACGCTGCGGACCGGCCGGTCGAACACCGCCCGGAAACGGGAAGCGATTTCCAGGACACCCAGGATTTCCTCGGCGGACAGATCCTCCAGACCGAGCACATCCTTGTTCTTCAGGATCATTCCCCTTCGACCTCCCCGACCACGACCTCGGCCTTGTCGTCGAATTCCTTGACCTTGACCTTGATGATCTCGCGCTGGGAAGTGGGCACGTTTTTGCCCACGAAATCGGGACGGATGGGCAATTCCCGGTGACCGCGGTCCACCAGGACCGCCAGACGGATGGCCTCGGGACGGCCCCAGTCCATGATCACGTCCAGCGCCGCCCGGACCGTGCGCCCGGTGAAGAGCACATCGTCCACCAGGATGATGATCTTCTTGTTCACATCGAAAGGCATTTCGGTGCTGGAGACCTGGGGCGCGGGACCCAGCGTGGACAGGTCGTCCCGGTAGAAAGTGATGTCCAGGGCCCCCTGCGGAACCTCGCTGCCCTCGACGGCCTTGATGGCCTCGCCCAGCATCCGGGCCAGGGGCACGCCGCGGCGCTGCACGCCGAGCAGCACCAGGTTGTCGATGCCCTTGTTGGCCTCGATGATCTCGTGGGCCATGCGCTTGATCGCCCGATTCATCTCGCTGGCGTTCATGATCACGGCTTTTTCGGAAAAATTCATGGCGGTTCCTTCATGATGGAATCTCTCGTGACCAAGTCATTTGCTGGCAGGCAAAAAAAAGCATGGCCGTCATGGTCATGCGTGTCTTTGCCGGTGGCCTCCTTCACGGATTCATGCAGGTTTGCTTCGCCGGAATTTAACAACCCCTCCGGAACCCAGCAAGGGGATTCTGGCCCGACACATTTTTTCATGTTTGGAATGTCAATTGCTTCCCCCACTGTTATAATAGGCTTTTCGCCTGAAGGGAGAAATAGGATGAAAACGAATCAGATGATCAAATTCGGTACGGCTTTGTGCCTTCTCGGCCTCATGGCCGGCCAGGGCCTGGCCCGGAACTCCATCGCCAATGACTGGCGGAACTTCTACCCGAACAGCTGCCAGACATTGCAGGACGCAACCACCAACGGTCAGAGCTGCATTCTCTGCCATACCGCGGGGTTTGGACTCAACCCCTATGCCCAGGACCTTTTGAACGCGGACCTGAATTTTGCGGCCATCGAATCCCTTGATTCCGATGGGGACGGTCGGACCAACGGGGAAGAAATAAATGTGGACTGTTCGCTGCCCGGGGATCCGGTTTCACCTGTCGACAACGACAGTTGGGGCGGAATCAAGGTCCTTTTCCGGTAGCCGGTTCCGCGCTCGCCCCCGCGGGAGTCAGGCCCCCCGGTCCAAGGGTCGCGATGCGGCAGCCCGCGGCCTCGAGGAATTCCTGGTCGTGCGAGGCTATCACCAACGCCGTTCCCGCGGGCACCTGGTCGATCATTTCCAGGACCAGGGCCCTGCCGGACCGGTCCAAAGCCGCCGTCGGCTCGTCCAGCAACAGGACGGGCCGGCCGGACAGCAGGACCATTCCCAGGGCCAGGCGGCGTCTCTGTCCGCTGCTCAAATCGTGGGGATTCCGGTCGGCCAGACCTTCCGGCAACCCCAGGCCCACCAAAAATTCCCCGGTATCCCACGAGGCGAGATTCGGGTCCAGCTGGATCTCCGCGGCCACCGTCGAACAGGTGAACATGTATTCGGGAAACTGGGGTGAGATCATGGCGAAACCGTGGTCCAGTTCCCGGTCGTCCCGGGCATAAAGCCTTCTGCCCCGCAGGCTGACCGAGCCGGTGTCGGGGCGCCGCATACCCGCGCAGGTCGACAGTAGGGTGCTCTTGCCGCAGCCGTTGAACCCGGTGATGCCGACCCTATCTCCCGGCCCCACCCGGAGATCCACGTTGCGAAAAACGCTGCCCGTCCCGCGGAAGCGGCAGCCCAGACCCCTGAGTTCCAGGAGGGGATCCTGTCCGGCAACCGGGGGCGGCGCCGTCCGGGCGGGGCGGCTCTTCTGCACGCCCAGAAGTTCGCCCACCTCCGGTGAATCGATCAGATCACCGGTGGGCCCCTGCCGGATGATCCTCCCGGCGGCCAACACCACCAGCCAATCGCTGCGGGCGGCCTCGCGGCGGTCGCAGGTGGCGGTGACCAGGGCCGCGCCGGTTTCCTTCAGCCAGGCTGCCAGCCGGTCCAGCACCCAGAGGGATTGGTCGTCATCCTGGAGGGCCGTGGGCTCGTCGCAAAGAAGAACCCCGGGACCGACGGCCATCGCCACGGCCAGCACCAGACGTTGTTTCTGCCCTGCCGACAGCAGGCGGGGGTCCATCTCCTCCAGGTCGGCCAGGCCGAATTCCCGCAATGTCCGGCCGACATCCAGGGCGGACCTGCCCAGGGAAACTTCCCGGGCGACGCTGGCCGCGAAAATCTGCTCATCGGGATCCTGGAACATGATCGCCGCGGATTCGGCCAGGGGTGATTCCTCGGAAGCCAGATATTTCAAGAGGGATGATTTGCCGGAACCGTTGGCGCCCAGCACGGCCAGCCAGCGGCCGGGAACGAGGTCCAGATCGATCCCGTCCAGGATGGTGGCTTCCCCGCCGGGAACCCTGCGGACCAGGGACCAGTCCCGCAGGGCGAGCAGGGGATCAGGAGTCGCCGTCATCCGGCATCAACTTTTCATCCTGCAACGTCTTCAGGTGGCGGCGGGCGGCGGCGGCCCAACTCGAGGTGCCGTCCAGTTCCAGATATCGCTGCCAGGCCGCGATGGCCTGCTCGGGGTGCTGGCCTTCCTGGAGACTTCTGGCCAGGCCGAAAGCCGCCCGCTGGAATTGCGGGTCGATATCCAGGGCGGCCTGGAAGCGGACCGCGGCGTCATCGAAGCGGGTGCTCTGGAAGAGGGCGTTCCCTCCCGCGAACAGGAAATCGATGTCCCCGGGCCTGAGAACGGCCAGCTCCTCGAGGAGCACCAGCGCCTGTTCCGACTTCCCGCGCTTCAGCAGGACCAGGGCCAGATTGTATTTCGCGGCGACAAGGTCGGGCGCCGTTTCCATGGCCACACGGAACTGCTTTTCGGCCTCGGCCAGGCGTTCCTTGCCCAGCAGATCCACTCCCTTGTTGTAGGGAACCAGGGCGGCCGATCTCTGGCGGGCGGACTTCCACTCGTCCTCATCGAACCAGAGCCGCAGCAGGGAACCGGGGACGGCCAGATCGGGGTCGGACATCTTGTTGTCGCGGGCAATGCGTTCGGCGAGGGCGGGATCCCCGTAGTAGTTGTCGGCCACCTGGGCCAGACTTTCCCCGTCCGCCAGGGTGTGGTCGATGAATTGATCCCCCGTGGGCACGTAGGGCTCATCACCCACCGACGTGGTGACCTTCTTCGCGCATCCACCGGCCAACATAAGACACAGCAGACCGGCCGCGACCACAGCCGCTGAAACACGAAGCGAGGGATTTTTTCTGGTCCGGTTCATGGTCCCTTTCCTTGTCATGACGGCAGCACCCGCGGGTCCCCCCGCAGGGCGGCGTCTTCCAGGATGTTGATCATTTCATCAATCTTCTGGGTGGCATAGAGTTTTTTCCGCATGATCCCGGCGCCGGGATACCCCTTGAAGCATTTGGCGATGTGCTTGCGCACCACCAGACACCCCTGGTCTTCCCCCCGCATGGCGACTTCGCCCCGGATGTGATCGATGGTGACCGCGCACATTTCCTTGAATGTTACCTCGGGTTCGGACCGGCCTTCGTCCACCGCCTTCATCCGGGCGAAAATCCAGGGATTGCCGATGGCGCCGCGGCCGATCATCACAGCGTGGCACCGTGTGTGCTCGACCATCCGGCGATAGGATACCCCATCGACGACGTCCCCGTTCCCGATGACCGGGATATCGAGCGTCTCGACCAGATCGGCGATGCGGTCCCAGTCGGCCTCGCCGGTGAATTTCTGGGCGCGGGTCCGGCCGTGCACCGTGACCCAGGGAACACCCAACTCCTGCAGCAGCAGGCCGACTTCGCGGTAATTGACCGAATCCTCGTCCCACCCCGTGCGTATCTTGGCGGTTACCGGAACCTGGGATTCGGAGATGACACTGCGGGTTATCTTCTCCAGCAAAGGCACATCGGCCAAAAGAGCGCTGCCCCCGCACTTCTTGACCACTTTTTTGGCCGGACAGCCGAAGTTGATGTCCAGCACGTCCATCCGGCGGCCGGAAAGCAGGCGCGCGGCGGAAGCCATGTGCTCGGGGTCCGATCCGAAAATCTGGATGCCCACCAGCCCCTCTTCACCCTCGGTATCCACCAGTTTCCAGGTCGCCTCGCCCCCGTAGGTCAGCCCGCTGGCGGAAGCGAATTCGCAGAAGCCCATGTCCGCGCCCAGACGCCGGCAGATATCCCGGAAGGGACGGTCCGTTATGCCGGCCATGGGCGACAGCATGTTGCGCACGCCGGGCAGCCAGGGCAGGCGGGGATCGAAATGGGCTTTCTTGCGTGGCAACTGGGCGGACACCGGTCCGGAGCCTCCGGGACTGAACATGATTCGCCAAAAGGATAGCGGGACAGGGGCAAATTAAGCTCCGGCACCGCTCTTGGCAATGCTGCCGGTTCGCGGGTCCGGATCGGCGGGCAATCCCCTATGAACTGGCATCCGGCAGGTCCGCCCGATATAGTGGCCGGGGCGGGAAACCACCTTACCCAAAATGACGGACGGGATTGATGTCTGCATACCAAATTACATTTGTCGATTCCATCCGTTCCTGGGGTGGGGCCGAGGTGTGGGTGCTGGAAACCGCCGTCGCCCTGCGGAACCTGGGCGTCCAGGCCGACATCGTGGCCCAGCCCGGCTCGGAGTTGTTGCGGCGCGCCCGCCTGGCCCAGGTGCCGGCGGCGGCCATTCCCATCCGGTTCGACGCGGCGCCCTGGACCCTGGCCAAATTGGTCCGGCACTTTCGCGGCGCCGGAACCACCGCCATCTGGGCCAACCTGACCAAGGATCTCAAGGCCGCCGCGGTGGCGGGGCGGCTGGCGCAGGTTCCCATCATCCTCTCTTCACGGGAAAGCGATTTCCCCCTCAAGAGCAAGTTCTACTACAAGTGGTACTTCAACCGGCTGGCGACCGGGATGCTGGTCAACTCCGAAGCCACCCGGCGGACCGTACTTTCCAGCGCGCCGTGGCTGCACACCGACAAGGTGCATCTCCTTTACAAGGGGATCGATATTGACCGGTTCAAACCCCCGGCCGAAGCTCCGGGCTCTCCCGTCGTGGGCTTCGTGGGCCAGCTGATTCCGCGCAAGGGTCTGCGGGATATCATGACCGCCTGGACCATGATCGACAAGTCCGACCGGCCGGACGGGCCGGTTCTGCGTCTGGCGGGAGAAGGACCCATGCGGGAGGAAATCCTGGCCTGGCGTGATACATTGAGAAGGCCCGCACGAGTGGAACTCGCGGGATTCGTGGAAGAGGTGGAAGCCTTTCACCAGGGCCTGAGCCTGCTGGTCATGCCGTCGCAGGCCGAAGGATTCGGGCTGGCCGCCGCCGAAGCTTCCGCCTGCGGCGTCCCCGTCATCGCCACCGACACGAGCAGTCTGCCGGAGATCGTCCGTCACGGGGAAACCGGCCTCCTGGTTTCCCCCGGCGATCCTGCCGGATTGGCCCGGGCCGTCACCCGGCTGCTCGACGAGCCCGAACTCGGCATTCGGCTGGGCCGGGCCGGCCGCGGGCGGATCATTGAAATGTTTGCGCGCCACCGGACCCTGCGCCGCCTTCTGGAACTGACCGGCGGACCGGTTCTACCGCCACAGGAAGGACAACCCCGATGAAAAGACTGACCGTCGCCACCGTCCAGACCCACCCCGTGTTCGGCGATATCGAACAAAACCTGGCCACGGCCCTGGACCTGGTCCCGGCCGGCTGCAACCTGGCGGTCCTGCCCGAGCTGTTCAGCACCGGCTACCAGTTCACCTCCCGCGCCGAGGCCCTCGGCATGGCCGAAAACCTCCGGCAGGAACCGGCGGACGGGACCGTGGTTCGGGCCCTGACCGACGCGGCCGCGGGTTCGGGGACCACCTTCGTGGCCGGTCTGGCCGAAAACGACGGTGACCGGTTGTTCAATTCCGCGGTTCTGATCAGGCCGGACGGCAGCCGGGACATCTACCGCAAGGTCCACCTGTTCATGGATGAAAAATCCATCTTCGATCCAGGGGACCTGGGCTTCCCCGTCTTCGAAGCCTGCGGAACAACCATCGGGATGATGATCTGTTTCGACTGGATCTTCCCCGAAGCGGCCCGCAGCCTGGCCCTGGCGGGAGCGGAAATCATCTGCCATCCCTCCAACCTGCTGTTGCCCTGGTGCCAGGCCGCCATGGTCACCCGTTGCCAGGAGAACATGGTGCATGCGATCACCAGCAACCGGGTGGGGACGGAGAACCGCACGGGCACCGAGCTGACCTTCAGCGGACGCAGCCAGATCGTCTCGCGGATGGGAGAACGGTTGGCGGGCCTGGACAAGGACGAAACCGGGGCCGCGGTCGCGACCCTGGAATTGATCGAAAAGGACAAGCTTTTCACGCCGCGCAACGACCTGTGGCAGGACCGGCGGCCTGAAGCCTATCGTTCCTGATACCGGCTTCAGGCGCCCGGGGATTCCTGGTCCGACAGATCCATGTCCTTGGGCACGACCACGATCCCGCCGGCCGAGATGTTGAACAGACGGCGGTCCCTTTCCAGGTCGAACCCGATTTCCATGCCCTCGGGAATGACGACGTTCTTGTCGATGATGGCGCGCTGGACCTTGGCGTAGCGCCCGATGTCCACGTTGTCCATCAGGATGCTGTCGCTCACCTTGCTGTAGGAATTGACCCGGACGCCGCGGCCCAGCAGCGAGCGTTCCACGTGTCCCCCGGAAACCACCGCCCCCCCGCCGACGATACTGTCCTCCACTGTGCCCGGCAGGGTGCCGTCCTCGGTGAAACCGTGCACGGACTTGCAGGGAGGAACGGGCGGCTGCCAGGCCCGGAACAGCCATGACTGGTCATAGAGGTCGAAGCTGGGCCGGCGGCTGACCAGGTCCATGTTGGCCGCGTAATAGCTGTCCAGGGTTCCAATGTCGCGCCAGTACCGGGACACTCCCGTTTCCTCGTCCCGGAAGGGGTAGGCGAAGACTTCCCCGCAGTTCACCAGCTCGGGAATGATGTCCCGGCCGAAATCATGCCGCGAGCCCTGGCGTTTGACGTCATGCGACAGCTCCCGCACCAGGTTTTCCGTATCGAAAATATAGACACCCATGTTGACCAGGCAGTGGTCCGGATCGCCGGGAATGGTTTTGGGATTCTCCGGTTTTTCCTCGAATCCGATCACGCGCCAGGATTCATCCACTTCGAGAATTCCGAACTCGTTCGCCCCTTCGCGGGGAACCACTGCGGCGCTCAGGGTCATGCAGCCCTTGTGCCCGGCGTGGAACCCCAACAGCTCGCCGTAATCCATGCGGTAGATGTGGTCGCCCGACAGGATGAGAACGTGGGCGGGCCGCCGGTTCTCCAACAGATAGATGTTCTGGTACACGGCGTCCGCGGTGCCCTGATACCACTTCTGCCCCACCCGGTGCTGGGGTGGGATGCGGTACAGGAACTCGCCGCTTTCGTAGCTGAAGATGTTCCAGCCCCGCTGCAGATGCTTGTCCAGCGAATACGACTTGTACTGGGTCAGGACGTAGATCTGCCGCAGACCGCTGTTGATGCAGTTGGAAAGGGTGAAATCGATGATGCGGTAGGCGCTGCCGAAGGGAACGGCGGGCTTGGAGCGATCCCGCGTCAGCGGATATAGTCTTTCGCCCTGGCCTCCGGCCAAAACAAGCGCCAGGGTATCACGAACCAGCTGTCGGATACTCAATTTTACACCCCACCGGTCTGTGGGCACCCGGCCCACATTGCCGATGCCGGTGGATGGGTCAGTTTCTGGCGGTCGTCCTGGTTTCCACCAGGTCCTTCACCGTATCCAGAAGTTCGGTGACATCCGACGACTTCGTCACGTAGGCGTCCGCGGCCCAGGTCAGATAGTTGTCTTTGTAACTGGAGTAGGCGGTGTTCAAGACCACGGGCACCGAATTGTCGCGTTCCAGGATGCGTTGCAAAGCTTCGATGCCGTCCATCCCCGCCATCCTGATGTCCAGGATAACAAGATCCGGCTTCATGGTCTCCACAAATTCCAGACCCTGGACCGCATTGCAGGCGGTCATGGTCTCGAATCCGGCCCGACGCAGTTCCGTTTCGTACAATAGCCTCAGATGGGGTTCGTCATCCACGATCAATACTTTGCTCACGACCGGCCTCCTTTGCCCGTCTTCCAGACGAGTGGGCATCTGGAATTCCCGTCCCTAGGTCTAGTCTACTTCATCCCCGTTGATGCCGCCACCGGGCTATTCTAGGCTTCCGGCGCGTTTCTGGGAAGCGGTAATATAAAGGAAAACGCCGCACCGCCTTCCGGCAGGTTTTCCGCTCCGGTCACTCCGCCGTGGGACTTGATGATCTGGGAACAGATGGTCAATCCCAGCCCCGAGCCCGTGGTCTTGGTGGAGAAAAACGGCGAATAGAGCTGGTCCCCGACATCTTCAGCAAATCCCGGGCCATCGTCCCGGACCTCGACCTCGACGCCGCCTTCCACCATGCGGGAGCGGATCTCGATCCGCCCGCCCTCGGGCTGGGCCTGCATGGCGTTGACGATGAAGTTCTGCAAGACCTGCTGGATTTCGCCGGGATGGACATCCAGGGCGATGCCCCCGGTTTTCAGCTCCATTCCCACCCGAATGCCCTGGTTTTGCAGTTCGGTCGCGAATTTATCGGCTGTTTCGGCGACGATCCGGTCGACCACCACTTCCTTGCGGAGTCTTTTCCGGGGCCGGATGAAATCCAGGAGGTCGTGGATGATCGTCTCCATGCGGGCGACTTCGCTGGAAATGATTTCCGCGGACTGGCGGTTGGGGTCATCCTCGTCCAGGCTGCGCTTGAGGCTGCGGGCGAACCCGCCGATCGCCACCAGGGGGTTGCGAAGTTCGTGGGCAACGATGGCCGAAGTCTCCCCCATGACGCTCAGCCGCTCCATGCGCATCAGGGTTTCCTGGTCGTCCTTCTGTTTCTGGTGGGCCCGGCGCAGATCCAGCAACCGCTGCTCGAGTTCGGAATAGAGCCGGCTGTTTTCGATGGCGCCGGCGCTCTGGTTGGCGAACATCTGCAGGAATTCCAGGTCCAGGTCGCTGATTTCCGTGCCGCTGATGGCATTGTCCGCCAGGATGACCCCGATGGACCCCGCCCTGGTGGTCAGGGGGGCCACGGCGAATTCCCCGCTGCCCAGCCACCGGCGAACGTCCTGCACCCCGGGCATGGCCGTGTCGCCCCGCACCCGCAGCACGTGGCGGTCGGCCATGACCCTGACCAGGATGTGCTCTTCATCCTCCAGGGATACCGAAAGGTTGCGAACGATTTCGTTGACGGCCACGTCGGTCTGCTTGATCGACTGGTCGTAGCTGGTCATCATTTCGAAAAGGTCGCCCGGCTGGTCGGCAAGATCCTGCCAGATACGCGAGGCCTCCTCCGCATTGCTGGGCCCGATGGCTATTTCACCCCGCAACTGGTCGTCGGTTTCGTTGACCAGCAGCAGAAAAGCCCGGTTGAAGCGCAGCCCCTGGCCCGCGGTCATGCAGATGAGCACCGCTTCGAGAATCTGATCGAGCGACAGGTTGGCCCCGTACAGTGCTTCACTGACCTGGTTCAACAGGGAGAGCTTGGCCAGCCGGGCGGCCCGCATCTGGTCCTCGAGGTCCCGCTTGCGGATGTCCGCCAGCAACATGAGGCAATGATTGTTCCGCTCGGGATCCCCACCGGTATCCAGCCCCTCGTAAAGGGCGGAGAAGGGTGAACACTGGACCTCGACCGGAACGACGTCCCCCCCGGCGTGACGCACCTGCAACTGACGCAGCATGCTGGTGCTGCAATGGCCCTCTTCCCCGCAATGCGTCACACTTGACGGCGGTACGAACAGGTTCTCCAGTGCCAAACCCACCAGTTCCAGGTTCTCCATGCCCAGCAGGGTCCCGGCGCCCTTGCTGGCCACCGCGATTTCGCCGTCCGGATTGATGACCAGCATGGGCGACTCGGCCGCCTCGAAACCAGCCGTGGCGAGATCCGCCCGTCGCCGCAGGAACCCCCGGTGATCCACTTTGTTTTCCTTTTCCGGTGACATCGCTAACCACCCTTGGTTCGGCTGGCGGCCCGGTATAGTTTTTCATACTTGATGGCCGATTTCTTCCAGCTGAAATCGCACTTCATGCCCCGCTCCTGCAGCAAACGCCACTTCCCGGGGTTTTCCCACAACCCCTCGGCGGTTCGCAGCGCGGACAGGAGTTCCTCCGGGCTCGCCTCGTCGAACACGAACCCGTTGCCGGTTTTTTTCGCCGCGTCCGTGATGGTGTCGGCCAGGCCTCCGGTCCGGCGCACCACCGGCAGTGTTCCGTAACGCAGGGAATACATCTGGGACAGGCCGCAGGGCTCGAAAACACTCGGCATGAGGAACAGGTCGCTGCCCGCGTAGATCCGGTGGGCCAGGGACTCGTCGAAGGAGCCGACAAAAGCCACCTTGTCCGGATGCCGTTTCGCGGCCTGGCGGGCCGCCGCCTCCGTGGCCTTGTCCCCGGTTCCCAGCACCGCGAACGTGAAGCCGTCGTCCGCCAGGCGATCCAGCAGGGGAAGAACCAGGTCGAGCCCCTTCTGCCGCACCAGCCTTCCTACGAATCCACACAGCGGCTTGCTCTTCTCGTTCTTCAGGCCAAGTTCCCCGAGAAGTTCCCGCCTGCAGACTTCCTTGCCGGAGTGATCGGCCGGGCCGAAATTGGCCGGCAGGAATTTGTCCCGACGGGGATCCCAGGTCGTGTAATCGGCCCCGTTCAGGATGCCGGAATACGCCTCTTCACGGCCGGACAACACCCCCTCCAGCCCGCACCCGAAATCGGGATCCGTCGTGGTCTCCTCCGCATAGGTCGGGCTGACGGTGTTGACCCGGTCCGCCGCCAGGATGCCCGCCTTCAAAAGATTGATGCTGCCGTGAAACTCGAGCAGCCCCGGATACGACGCCATGGACCGGGGCAACCCGAGGGTATCGGCTCCGGCCACGGGATGGATTTCCTGGTGGGCGAGATTGTGGATGGTCAAAAGAGTCCCCGCGGGCCCCGGCAGCGGCCGGCCGCCGTACCAGTGGCGCCGGTACAGGATGGCCGGCGCCGCCTCGGCGTCATGGGCGTGGACGACGTCCACCGGCCAGTCCAGCAACCGGGCCAGCAGCAGGGCCGCCTGTCCGTGCAACGCGGCCCGCGCCAGGGCATCGTCGAAGGTCTTGCCGTCCTCGTCGGCATAGACCCCCGCCCTGTCGTACAGAGCGGGACACTCGACCAGATAGACCTTGACCGCGGCCCGGGGCGAACCGCGCATATGAAAGCGGATGTCGTGCATTTCCTGACCCACGCGCAGGGACAGGGGCGGGATCTTGGCAATCGGCCGGATCTTCTCCCGCTCCCGGTCGAGATGGCCGTACAAGGGAAGCACAACGCGGACATCGTGTTTACGGGCGGCCATGGCCGCCGCCAGGGCGGTGACGACATCGGCCAGCCCGCCGACCTTGGCGAAGGGGGCCATTTCAGCACTGACCATCAGGACGTTCACGTCATGATCCTTCCGCGCGGAGCCTTTGCGCCGCCGTTTCGGGAATTACCGAATTGATGGTGAATCCCGTTCCCACCTCGAAACCGGCCGGCCGGCTCAGGCGGGGCATGATCTCCACATGCCAATGAAAATCCTCCTGCGGCGAGTATGCCAGTTCATCCAGCCTTTCGTCACCGAACACTTCACCGGCGGGCGGCTTCACCGGGGCGCTGTGGACCACCATATTCAGCGACAGGTCCCCGTGGATGGCGGTCAAACCCCGCAGGCAAAAGGACAGAACCTCGGCCAAGGCGTCCAGATCTTCATCGTTCGCTTCGGTCAGACAGACCTTGTGCTCGAGGGGAACCAGAAGCATTTCCCAGGGGAACCGGCTGGCCCAGGGCGCCAGGGCGATCCAGCGGTCATTGGACCGCACCACCCGTTCGGCGGCTTTCAATTCGGCGGCCGCCAGGTCGCACAGGAGACACCCGCGGTTCCGGGCCCGATAGTCGGCGAACCTGACCGCCTTGTCGACCAGCAGGGAAGGCAATTCGGGAGTGCCGATGATCTGCATGTGGGGATGGGCCAGGGTGGCCCCCGCCTCGGGGCCGTGGTTGCAGAAAGGCGATACGTACCTGTGACCCGGCCGGCGGGAAAAAACTTCGGCCCGGCCCCGCAAAACCTTCAGGAGTTCCCCCAGGTCGGCCACCGTCAATGAATCGAGGCCCGCGGCGTGGTCCGGTGAATAGACGATCACTTCGTGGGATCCCAGGCCCGGCCGCTCGGGGAACAGGCCGGACTCTTCGTCCGGAGTGCGGGGCTCCTCCAGGGTGGGAACTTCAGGGTGCAACGCGGGAAACTTGTTGGGAAAAACCCGCATGTTCCAGCCGGGACCGTTCGCGGGAGATCCGGAGGCCCGGCCGAGGGCCAGGATTTCCGGTGTGGTTTGGTGTTCGTTGCCGGGACAGAAGGGACAACCGTCCCCCGGAGCCGGATCCCGGCGCATCAGACGGAATTCATTGGGGCGGTCACCCCGGCTCGCAGCCATGATCACCCAGCGCCCCGTCAAAGGGTCCTGGCGCAGCGTCGACATTATTTTCAGGTTCCTTCCCAAAAAATCGTAATCCGGTGGAACTTCTCACCCGCCGGTCCGTAGAATACACCGTGACGGAGATATTACCAAACGCAACCCATTGGGGTGCACCTCCTCCGGCCACGGCGAACATTGACTGAGTGAGGCGAGTAGCGAGGCGAGCAAGGGAAACGGGCCCCAGGGCGAAGGGTCCGTTTCCTTTTGGTTGTGCCTTCGAAATTGTGTCTGGTCGCAAGAACATATCAGACATCAAAAAGAGGTGTCCCCGGGGACACCTCTTTTTGTAATATAATCATCTCTGCATGATATTTTCAGCCCGCCTGGCACCTGCCTGACCCCGGACACAATTTCGAAGGCACAACCTAACCGGAGACATTCAGGGCGCGGCACGGCAACCGGCCCGATGCCTCCAAACGCCCCACATACTGCCCCAAGGTTTCGAAATCGCCATGGGCCAGGATCTTCTCGATTTTAGCTGGCATCGTGGCCTGCCCCCCCTGGCTGCGCAGGCTGGTGAGTGACGACTGCCCCACCCGGGGCCGGAAATCATCCATTTCCCAAGGATGCATGTACACCAGGCAGGGCAGCCCCTGCCCGCGGGCGCGATTCCGCAGGAACCGGAAGGCCGGCCAGGGCAGCATCCGCAGGTAACCCCCGCCGGAAAACGGAATATTGGCGCCGAAAAACCGCCAGGTGGGCATGGGCACGACGGTAAAAGGAGGTCCTTGGCCCTCCAGACGGAAGGGCTTGCGGGGTGAATCAGGTTGCCCGTAGCGGGGGTGGTGAATGGGAAAGATCGAACAATCGTAGCGGAAACCGCAGTCGCGCAGAACCTCCAGATATCCGTGCACCGAAGGGGTGATGCTGAAACTGGGAGCCCGATAACCCACCGGGCCGTCCACGCCCGCGGCCGACAACGCCGCCAGGGCCCGGTCGCAATCTTCCCGGAACTGGTCCCGGGTCAACTTGAAGACCTCGGGATGCCCATAACTGTGGCAGCCGATCTCGTGCCCCCGGTGGGCGATTTCCCGCACCACGTCGGGATGGCGTTCGGCCGTCCATCCCAATACGAAAAAAGTGCCCTTCACGCCGAACCGGTCCAGCATGTCCAGACACAGGGCCACGCCTTTTTCGACCCGCGACTCCTGGTCGTCCCAGACCTCGGGAGGCATGTGGTCGAGATAGTTGTGACCGTGGAACCACTCTTCCACCTCGACGGTGATGATGTCGCGAGGAATAACGGCAGCAGGTTGGGCCATCGGTCACTCCACCCGGCGCCCGGCGCGGGCCAGGCAGGCAAACTGAAGGTA
>JBDLKA010000033.1:0-32494 GCA_039714075.1 Candidatus Krumholzibacteriota bacterium
GGAGGCATGTGGTCGAGATAGTTGTGACCGTGGAACCACTCTTCCACATCGACGGTGATGATGTCGCGAGGAATAACGGCAGCAGGTTGGGCCATCGGTCACTCCACCCGGCGCCCGGCGCGGGCCAGGCAGGCAAACTGAAGGTATTTCATGTCCGACCACCGTCCCAGGGTCATCAGGTTGACCAGGCCGAACTTGACCGAACGGGTCGGATTGATGCCTGCGGTGGCCACGGACACGTAGCCGCATTCCTCCAGCAGGCGGATCATGCTCGACCGGGTAAAGAACCGCAGGTGGGTCCGGTCGAGAATACCTTCGTCAGTGTAGTCCCAGCGGCCGTGGACGGCCAGATCCACGACATTGAAAAAATACCGCACGTTGGGGATGGAGGCCACCAGATGCCCGCCCGGTTTCAGCAGGGGCCGCACCGATCGCAACAGGGCGCCGGGATCCGGGACGTGTTCGACCACGTCGTTCAGGATCAGGCAATCGAAATGGGCCGCCGGCAGGTCCGGCAGGACCGCGGCCACATCACCCTGCAGAACCCGGTCCAGAACGGCGGCCGCCTGCCCGGCCGAGCCCTCGTCCTTCTCGACCCCCCACACCTCGACGGGGCTGCCCGCGGCCTGGCGCACCTTCTTGAGGTTGGCGGCGAAAGCCCCCGCCCCACACCCGATTTCCAGCAGGACCGTGGCCTCGTCCGGAATGAATTCCAGCATTTCGGGCCGGAGGTTCCGGTAATATGCGGCTTGCTTGGTTTCCATCAGCCGGAAGTTCCTCCGCTTCCCGGGGCGCCGAAGGCCCGGGTGTTCGTTTCGGTTAGCAACCGCTCCAGGTCGCCCGTTTCTCCGACAATGATCAACCGGTCGGTTTCGGTCAGGCCGCGGTCCGGGTCCGGCATTTCGTTGCGCATCCCTCCCAGGGCATTGCGCCGCTTGACGGCGAGAACGGAAATATTGTAACCCGACCGCAGTCCCAGGTCCCGCAAATTACGCCCCACCCATGATTCGGGGGGCGTGAACAGCTGGACCTTGTAGGATTCAGGCAACTCCACGCAATCGTGCATCCGGGCCTCGCCGGTGATCAGGTTGATACCCATGTCCTGATGCTGCAGGACTTCCCGGTTGTAGACCTCGAAAACCCCCTGCCGGGTGATGACGCCCACCAGGACGGGGTGGTCCCGGTTGTAGAGAACCGGCAGATCACCCGAATCCTCGTGGCCGAGTTTGAGCAGACAATCCTCGAGATTGTCCCGGCGATAAACAACCGCCGGAGCCTCGTTCCGGATATCGTCCGCGATCAGGACCTTGCTCAGGTTATCCTCGTGCAGGATGTCCTTGACGTCGTGGATGGAAATCCGCCCGGCCAGGAAGCCTCCCCCGTCGACCACGTAGTAGTGTTCATCGGAATTGGTCAGGAACAGCTTGAGGATTCCGTCAAACCCCTGGGTCACCGGTATCGTCAGCGGGTTGACCTCCATGATGTCTTCAACGTGAAAATCCCGCAGGATCGCGCTTTCCCGGCCGAAGTTCAGTTTCCTGCCTTCGCGGGCGAACTTGAAGGTGAAGATGGAATCGGACATGAGTGAACGATAGACCAGGGCGGCGCCGATGCTCGCCAGCATCAAAGGCAGGATGACGGTGTACTGGCCGGTCATTTCGAAAAGAATCAGGATGGCTGTCAGGGGAGCACCGGTGGACGCTCCGACCATGGAGGCCATGCCGACCATGGCGAACGTCCCGATGGCCCCGTGCGATCCGGGCACCCACATCTCCACCAGGGCGCCGAAAGCGCCGCCGAGCATTCCCCCGAGGAACAGGGCCGGCGCAAAGATGCCCCCCGAAAAGCCCGCACCCAGGGTCACGTTCACGGCCAACAGTTTCACGACCACCAGCAGAACCATCAACCGCAGGGCCATGTGACCGTCGAGGGCCTGGACCATGGACGAATAGCCCACACCGTATACCTGAGGGAAAAAGAGGAACAGCCCCCCCAGAACAAGGCCCCCACAGGCGGGTTTTATCCAACCGGGCAGCGGCAGCCTTTCGAAGGCGTCCTCGGACATGTACAGGGTCCGCACGTAGACAACCGCGGTCAGCCCCACGATGAGGCCCAGCAACAGGTACAGGGGCAGTTCGTGGTAGCCGCTGATGGAAAAGTCGGGAACGGGGAAAGCCGGGGTGGCACCCAGGAATTCCCGGCTGACGGCGGTCGCCACGACGCTGGCCACGATGATCGGACTGAAGGTGACGACGGCAAAATCCCGCATCAGGATTTCCAGGGCGAAAAAGGCCCCGGCGATGGGTGCGTTGAAGGTTGCGGCGATTCCCGCGGCCGCACCGCATCCGATCAGTGTGCGCAGGCGCTGGGGGGACAACCGGAGCCACTGGCCCACGGTGCTGCCCATGGCCGCCCCTATCTGAACGATGGGACCTTCCCTGCCCACCGAACCTCCGAAAGCGATCGTCAGGGCACTGGCCACCATCTTGACGACCACGACGATGGGACGGATCACGCCCTTTTTGAAGACCAGGGCGCCCAATACTTCGGGCACTCCGTGTCCCTTGGCCTCGCGGGCGGCGAAATGGATCAGCAGGCCCACGACCAGCCCGCCGGCCACCGGGAGGACCAGGGTCTGCCACCAAGGCGTAGTTGCCAACAGCGAGACCGTGTCCTCTCCCGGCCCGATCGTCAGGCCCTGGAAAAGGTCCACCAGCCAGCGGAACAGGATGGCCCCGAAACCGCCCAACAGGCCCACGACCACCGCCAGGACCACCATGACGGCGGTTTCATCAGGCGTGAATCGTTCCATCAGTTTGAAAAATGCTCGCCGCGGACGGTTGACGCCTCCCGCGGAGGGGATGGAATCCATGTCTTGTCTCCGTAATAAGTGAATCAACAACCGGCCGCTGCCAGACCAGGCGACTCAATACTGGGCAACCCGGTCCGGGGCGTCAACCGGCCGTTCCCCGCCCCCATATTTTAGGCGGGACGATTCCGCATGTCCGCTGTATCATCGGGCACTTTCAGGGGCGGCCCGTGGACGAAATCCCAGGCGCCCCGCCCATGGAATCCCGTGTCCCGGAAAGAGGCGAAATGTCCGATCTTTTTGCATCCGACGGCCGCCTGGCCGCCAGTGAACTCGCGCACGGCCTGCACACCGCCCGCTTCCCGAACGGTCTGAAGGTGATCATCAAGGAGGATCACCGCACCCCCGTGGCCATATGCAACGTGTGGGTCCGGGTGGGTTCCAACCGGGAGCCCAACGCCCTGCGGGGTTGGTCCCACGGCATCGAGCACATGCTCTTCAAAGGCACCGCACGCCGCGACGAAGGCGATTTCGCCAACGAGGTGGCCGAGGCCGGCGGCGCCACCAATGCCGGAACCGGCTACGAGACCACCAACTACCACATCACCACTCCCGCGAACGCGCTGCCGGCGGCCGTCGACATCCTGGCCGACGCCCTTTTCCACTCAACCTTCATCCCCGAATCCCTGGACGCCGAACGTGAGGTCCTGGTGCATGAGAACCACATGTACGACGACATCCCGTTCGGCTTCGGGGTCACCTGGCGCTGGGGAATGGAACTGGCGTTCGACCGCAGCCCCTACCACCATCCCATCGGGGGCCGGGACGACAACCTGCGGGACCGGGACCGGGATGACATCATGGCCTTCTGGCGCTCGGCCTACCGGCCCGACAACATGACCGTCGTCGTGGTCGGCGACGTGGATCCCGACGAAACCTTCGCCCTGCTGGAAACCCGCTTCGCCGACCCGGGAGTGGACTTCCCCGGGACCGTGGACCCCGGTGTCGGAATCGTGGCCGAACCAACCGTGGAACCGACCCAGACGGAGCTTCGCCTGCGGGTGGAACGCGGGGACATCAACAAGGTCTACGCCAAACTCCTTTTTCCGGGACCCGGAGAAAGCGACGGCCGGAAACACGTGCTGAGCGTCGTGCGCCGGGTCCTTTCCGACGGCCGCAGCTGCCGGCTGTACCGGGAACTCCACGAGGAAAAAAAACTGGTCGACAATTTCACCGTGATGACCGAGACCGGACCCCGGGAAGGCGTGGTCATGGTGGACATCGAAACAGATGCGGAAAGGCTCCCCGGCGCCCTTGCGGAAATCGCCCGGATCCTGGAGGACCTGACGGTGAATTCCTGCACGGACCAGGAACTGGAACGGGCCCGGACCCGGGTGGCCCGGTCCTTTCTGTTCGGCGCCGAAACCGTCCAGGGCCAGGCTTCGAACCTGGGGCATCATGAAGTCATGGACGACTTCGAAGGGGCCTTCCACTTTCCGGACCGGGTCGCCCGGGTCACGCGGGGAGATGTTTCCGGGCTGTGTCGCGACCTGTTCCGCCTGGGGAATCTCAATTGCGTGATTTATCTGCCCGATGACACCGACACCGCCGCCCATTCAATCCCCACCGAGGCCGGTGCCCTGAAATCCCTGCTCGAACCGGTGCTGAACGACGGTTCCGTCGCCGAGCTGGAATTCGGGACCGGCAAGCCGGCCGCCGCCGAGCTTCCCGTCCCCGCCGTTCCCCCCTTCACGGGGCAGGCCGCCGAACCTTTCCGGACCGAATACCTGACCTGCGGAGTGGAAGTCGATTTCCGCGTCGACCCCGCCGTCCCCATCCTTTCGGTGGCCCTGACCCTCAAGGGCGGCGCCACCGGCGAGACAGCCGCCGACGCGGGCCTGGCCACCCTGACCCAGATGGTGCAGATCAAGGGCACCGGCCAGCTGGATTCCGAATCGCTGCACGAACTTCTGGAAGGGGAAGGCGCCGCCCTGTCGCCCCTGACCGATCGCGACTACGGGGGGTTGACCCTCAGCGGCCTGGCCGACCGCATGGACCAGGCCCTGGAGCTGACGGCGCAGCTCATCCACGAACCTTCCTTCCTCGAATCGGAAATCGAGCAGGAACGCCGGCTGGCCCTGGAACAGCTCGCGGCCATTGCCGATTCACCTTTCCAGGCGGCCGCCGTCAGGTTGCGGGAGTCGGTCTATGGGGACCATCCCTACGGGCGCCCCCTCCCCGGTACCGTCGAAAGCCTGCCCAACCTCGGGCGGGAAGAACTGCTGGCGCAGCACCGCCGCATCTGGACCAGGGAGAATCTCCGGATCGTGGTCTCGGGAGCCCTGGATCCCGAGCGTCTTCTGGGCAGGCTCGACGATCTGCTGGCCGATCTGCCCGCCGGCACCTCCGTTCCGGACCCCGACCCCGGACCGGCCCTCCTGCCGCAGGGGATCGAAGCGGCGAGAATAGAAAAAAAGCAGAATCAAAGCGTGGTTCTGGTGGCCTGGCCCGGGCCCCATTCACCGGCCGAAAACCGGGTTCCCCTGATGATGCTGAAAGAGGTCCTCAACGGCCAGAGCGGACGCCTTTTCGAGAGCCTGCGCAACCAGCGTTCCCTGTGCTACAACACCGGCACCCTGAACACCGCGGGTTTCGGACAGGGCATGTTCATGGGTTACGTCCTGACCGCCCCGGACACGGAAACCGCCGCGCGCGACGCCCTGGTGGACGAGCTCCGGGAAATGACCGCTTCGCTGGTGCCGACGGTGGAATTCGAACGCGCCCGCGCCAAGCTGCTGGGCAATCTCCTGATCAGCGCCCAGTCCAATGGAGCCCGGGTCGGCCGGACCCTGCGTGACCGCCTCTATGGCCGCAGCCCCAACGACCTCGACCTGCTGATCCAGGCCATAGCCGCCTGCACCGCGGACGAGGTCCGGGAAGTCGCCGGCACCATGATCGATCCTGCCGACAGGTTCGAAGTGACGCTCGGCCCATGATCAGGAGTCATCGGCCCGGTGACCGGAAATGAAAACCGGCCTCCCCTGTGCGGGGGAGGCCGGTCGTTTTTCAAGCGGGACAAAAGGATCAGCTGCCGGCCTTGTACCGGTCCGGCGCGTCCGACATGTCCACCAGCACGGTCCGTTTACTGAAATTGGCCCGATGATGGGCTCCCTCCGGGACGAAATACTGATCGCCCGCCTGGTAGAGATTGGTTTCTCCCTCGATTTCCAGGGTCATTTCACCGGAAATCAGAACTCCCCGTTGTTCACAGTGGGCGTGATCGGGAAAGCTGACGCCTTCCTCGA
Organism: Candidatus Krumholzibacteriota bacterium; assembly: GCA_039714075.1. GTDB lineage: Bacteria > Krumholzibacteriota > Krumholzibacteriia > LZORAL124-64-63 > LZORAL124-64-63 > JAGLCY01. The sequence continues at coordinate 6,115 of JBDLKA010000033.1, forward strand.
AAATAAAGAAGGTGACCTGCTTTTCATCGTCGCTCAGGCAATAACCGGTGACGCCGGCGACAGGAATTTCGACTTTGGGCAGGGAAAGGATCTCGAGCGGAAGGGATTCGTGGGTTGTCCGGGAACTGGCTGCTTCCATATGTGGCGCCCTCCTTGATTTGTTTGCTCGCGCACCTCGGTTCCGGGTCGATCCCGCCGAAACCTGGATATTGACATCTTAACACATCGGACCTGTTTGGCAAGACAAGCACCGCGGGCGTCCGGGGCCCGGTTTTCTAACGAGGCGCGTAATCCGCTCCCCGCATCGGCAGGACCGGTTCACCGGCCACAACCTCCCATTCCACCACCCGGCCCACGAAGCAGTCGTGGTCTCCGGTGGCAAAACGGTTTTCCACCCGGCAAAGGAAGCGCACACTGCAATGCTCCAGGGCCGGCACCCCCTCACCTAGCAGGACGTGTGCCGTCCGGGCCCATTTGTCCACATCCCGCCGCGAATTCAACCCGAACAGGCGCGCCTGCGAGACCTGGTCCCCGGCCAGGATCGAGACCGTGAATTCCCCCCGGTCGGCGAGAAGTTCCCAGGTGAATCTTTCGTGACCCACCGCCACCAGCAACAGCGGCGGTTCCAGGGAGACCCGCGTCACCCAGGCGGCGGTCAGGCCCCCGAGAACGCCATCCTTGGCGGCCCCGATGACGGCCACCGGAGCGGTCAGCAATCTCAAGGCGTCATTCAGTTGTTCGGAAGCGGAGGCGGGGGTCGGATCGGTCATCCCGGATGACTCTCCTGGTCGAAAAGCGTAGCGGTTCAGCCGGCCAGGGAGAACTCGGCCAGCACCGGATAATGGTCCGAAGGCAGCGCGTTTTCCCGGTGTTCCATGCTCGCAAAATCGATCCTGCTCACCGAGCGGACGGACAACCGGGGCCGGAAAAATACATAATCGATGCGGCGGGGACCGAGCAGCCGGTGGCCGACCTTGTCCCGCAGGCCGAGCCCGCGGAAGGTGGCGCCGTCATCGCAGTTCCCGTCGCAGCCTTCGGCCCAGGCATCGTACATCGGTTCCAGATTACCGAATTCATCGCCCATCGCCTTGATCTCGGGGGATTTGGCGCAGGCGTTGAAATCACCCGTCAGGAAGACGGGAATATCCGGGCCCAGCATGGAGACCTTGCTGCTGATGTATTCCCGCAGCTGCCGGGCGCTCTTCTTGCGGTGCCAGCTGTTGATCGCCTCGAGGTGGGTTGTCCCGAACACGAACTGGCGTCCGCTGCCGATCAGCTCGAAGGTGTTCCAGGTCACCAGCCGCGGCCTCGTGCCCAGGGGATACTGGGAAGCGGGCACCTCGGGAGTGGGCGAAAGCCAGTGCGTGTCCCCGGTGCCGGCATGGTCGACGGGCCGGACCCGGTCACGCCGATAGAAGGTGGCGCAGTACCAGTTGCTGTCGCTGTGCGCCTTGTTCCGGCCCAGATTGCCCTCGCCGATGAATTCGTAATCCGGCAGAAGTTCGGCCAGTTCCCGCAGCTGCTTGAAATTGGCTTCCTGGGTGCCGACCACATCGGGCCGCAACTCGGAAAAGATCCGCGCGATGTTACGCTTGCGCAGACGCCAGGGATGGCTCCGCCGCTTCTTGGTGGAGGTCAAAAGATTGAAGGTCATGACCCGGAGATTTTTTTCTGACACTTTGTGAAACTCCAAATCCTAAAGTTGTCTTCCCAACGCAGCCCGGCGAAAAATGTTCCTGAATATCCTATCGACCGACTGGGCCTGCTCATTAGCCTGGGGCCGGCGACCTCAGTCGAAAAGGTCCATCTGGGGCGGTTCACCCGGCAAATCAAGGGATTCCAGGACCATCCGGGTCCACCCCTCGCGGGAATCACCCGGCAGTTCCAGGCGCCGCAGGTCGAATTCGTCCAGCAGTTCGTCGATCAGCCGATCGATATCGGCCTGGAAATCCACCGACGTGTCGCGCGTGCCGTCGAAAGCCGGCGGCGCGATGACCGGGACCTTCACCAGCTGGCTGTAGGTGCCCATCCAGTGGCGGATGAAGGGTTCGATTTCGGGTCGGCGGCCCGCCGCATGCACCATGTAGGCGTAATTGTCGATGACCGCCCGATCACAAACCGTCACCTGGAAAGCGCTGGTCAATTCGATCTCACGGGCCACCTGGGTGTGCAGAATCCAATTCTGCGCGTCATCGGTGGTTTCCCGGTTGATGGGCAAGGGGCAACCGCGAGCCACCTCCTTGACCAGATCCACGCTCAGATCCAATCGTTTCAAGGCAGCCGCGAGATCGAAACAAAGGGTCGTCTTGCCGACACCGTGGGTGCCTATGAACGCAATCTTCATACGGCAAAAATAGGTTTTGGAACGAAAAAAGTCCAATGCGCCCTGGTTGAACCGGTTATTTAAAAATCAGGCAAGTGTTGATTCGATGCCACCTTCGGGGTATCCTGATGGGCTAAATCAGTTGAAAACCCATCACATCAAGAGGCGATACGGTTTGATAAAGGCCATTCATATTGTTCTTTTGCTTGTTATTTGCCTGACGACGGGATCCGCCCTGCCCGCCGCCGGCCAATCCCTGCACCACTACCTGGACCCCGTGACCGGCCGGCTTGCCAGCGGTGACGGCCAGTTGGGCCGACCCGGCGAGGAGTTTCCCGAACCCCTGAAAGCCGAAGTCCGCGGCCCGGACGGACGGCCCGCCGGCGGGGTGACCGTCCAGTTCGATCTGATGTCCCCCGGCGCCCACTACCTGGGCCAGGCCGTGACCGACAGTCTCGGCCGGGTCTCATTTCCCGTTACGGCGACCAGCAAAGCCCGACCTCATTCGGTGGTCGCCAGCATCGAGGGCGGGCAGCCGGGTCAGGACAGGATCGTCTACAACCTCCAAGTCAGGACGGGAAGCTGGGTGCTGTTCCTGATCTTCGGTCTCGCCGGCGGGCTCAGCCTGTTCCTGTTCGGCATGAACATGATGAGCAAGTCGCTGCAGCGCAGCGCCGGCGGCCGCATGCGCGCCATCCTCAGCGCGTTGACGGTCAACCGGTTCGTGGGCGTGGCCGTCGGGGCCTTCGTCACCATGGTCATCCAGAGTTCCAGCGCCACGACCGTGATGCTCGTCAGTTTCGTGCAGGCCCAGCTGATGACTTTCGGCCAGACCCTGGGCGTGATCCTGGGCGCGGATATCGGCACCACGGTGACCGCCCAGCTCATCGCCTTCAAGCTGACCGACTACGCGCTGCTGATGATCGCCGTCGGCTTCCTGCTCCGGTACACGGCCATAAGGCCCACCTGGAAAAACACGGGCGAGGTGATCCTCGGTTTCGGACTGCTGTTCTTCGGCATGTACGTGATGACCGAAGCCATGTACCCCCTGCGCAGCTATCAGCCGTTCCTTCATCTGCTGACCGGCCTTGAAAACCCCTGGCTCGGCATCCTGGTCGGCACGGTCTTCACCGCCCTGATCCAGAGCAGCAGCGCCTTCACCGGCATCGTCATCGTCCTGGCCCAACAGGGTTTCCTGACCCTCGACGCGGGCATTCCCTTGATTTTCGGGGCCAATATCGGGACCTGCATCACCGCCGCCCTGGCGGCCATCGGCACCACCCGTGAAGCCGCCCGCGTCGCCCTGGCCCACACCCTGTTCAAGGTGCTCGGAGTGCTGATCATGGTCTGGTGGATCCCGTCCCTGGCCGACCTGGTCCGCGACATCTCCCCCGGACCGGACACCGTCGACGCCAGCCAGGCGGTCATGGCCCGGGTCGTTCCGCGCCAGGTCGCCAACGCCCACACCGTGTTCAACGTGGGGCTGGCCCTGCTCTTCCTGCCTTTCACGGGATTGATGGCGCGATTGGCGGTTTTCCTTCTGCCGGACCGGCCGGAACCCGCCCGCGAATGGTTCTACAAGGCCCGCCACCTGGATGCCGACATGATGGGTGCCCCCTCGCTGGCCCTGAACCTGGCCAAGGTCGAGATCCTTCGTCTGGGCGAAAAGGTCAAGTCGATGGCCATCGACAGCCTGGAACCGTTCCTCGACCACAACCTCGACGCCCTGGACCACCTGCACCGCGAGGAAAACAAGGTGGACGCCCTGGACGAGCAGATCACCGATTACCTGGTGGACATCGGCAAGCAGGAGCTGAGCGAAGAGCAGACCCGCGAAGTCTACATGATGCTGCACGTCACCAAGCAGTTCGAGCACATCGCCGACATCATTGACAAGCAGATCCGCCCCCTGGCCCTGAAGATGGTGGAGAACAACGCGGAGTTCAGCGAGACCGGGCAGTCCGAGGTGCAGTCCTATCATCTGAAAATGTGCAAGCAGATCAGCCGCGCCCTGGAAGCCTTCCGGGACGGCAGCCTGGAACTGGCCCAAAGGATGAGTGACAAGCAGAGAAACTACGTGGCCCTGGAAGAGGACTACCGGCAGGCCCATTTCCAGCGCATCCACCAGGCCGTGACCGAATCGGTGGCCACCAGCGAGATCCATCTCGAACTGATGGACAGCTACCGGCGCATCAGCAGCTACAGCACCAACGTGGGCCGGGCCATCATGAGGAAGGACCGGTTCGGGAATCCCGATTACGAAGAGGGCTGATCACTGGAGGAGCTCCCGGATCCCCGCCAGGGTCCGGTGGAACACCTGCCCATCGAATTCCTGCACGGCAACCTGGATCCGCCGGGTGCCCAGCGCGTCGAACACCACGATGCTCAAGCGGTCTTCCGCCAGGTCGTAGGCTTTACGGAACTCGCCGTCCCAGTCCATCAGGACCCACTCATCCGGGCTTTCGGAAAACTTGTTCCGGATGGTTCCCTTCATGAAGAAAGGCGCGCCCTCGAGATGGGCGTGCGGGAGGAATTTTACCCGGTAGCATTTCAATTCGGCCGTCAGCGAGTCCGTAAGGACCGGAGACCACTCCTCCCGGAAGGAGTTCCCTTTCCTGTCGCCGCTGATGAGCACGACGACGGAATTCCTGAAATAGCCGCTGGTGCGAAGCTTCCCCCGCTGGTCTTCGATGCAAAAATCGATCAGGGACAACGGTTCGTGCACCAGGTCGGTTTCCTCCGCCGCAGAAACGGTTTCCCCCATTCCGGCAAACAGCAGGACAACCACCAGCGTCTGCAGGACGAAGCGGGTCGCCGAATGAAGTCCGGGACCGGTGAATCTCATCGGAACCCGTCACGGAAAACAACATCGTCCAGGGGAAGCTGGCCGGAACGGGCACGGGCGGGTTCCAGGGCCTTGCCGACGGTGACGGCCATGATGATGTCGTGATCGGCCGGCAGGTTGATGATCTCGGCCACGGCTTCGAAATCGAACCCGACCATGGGGCAGGTGTCATATCCCATGGCCTTGGCGGCCAGCATCAGGGTCTGCCCCGCCAGCCCACCCGAGCGGAAGTTTTCGTCCCTGCGCAAATCTTCGCTGGAACCGTAGACACCCCTGATCATGGGCACGACTGCTTCCCGCGCCTCGGCGGGTGCATCCGCCCAGTAGCGTTCCGGCTCCTGATCGTAGGCGTTGCGGTCTCCACAGATCACCACGGTCATGCTGCTGTCGGTGAACTGGGCCTGGTCGTACCCCTTTTCCCGCACCCGGCGTTTCACCTCCTGATCGGTGATCAGCACGAAGCGCCAATTCTGGATGTTGAAGGAAGTGGGCGTCAGGAGGACCGTTTCCATCAGACGGTTGATCTCGTCCGGGGTCATCTCATGCCTGGGATCGTATTTCTTTACGGACCGACGGGCCGCGATCGTTTCAAAGGTGTCCATGTCTCCTCCAGGGTCGAACGGTCGGGTGGTGAAGGAAAAAATTGCTCGAGGAATATAGGCTCGATCCGGGAGACCGCAACGCCGCGCGCGGAAGGATTCAGGCCTCCTTGGAAGATCAGGAACCCTACCAGGTACATGAAAAGGTCCCAGGGATCCCCCACGGCCGCCTTCTGGATTCGAGGCAGGAAGGCTTCAAAGAAGACCCCGAAAAACACCACCGCGGTCAGTCCGTGGGAAATTGGCAGGGTGCGCCTGCCGGGCCGTCCCGCCAACCGTCGCACCGTCAGGGCCAGACTGAGCACCAGCGGCAGGCAGAGAAGATCGTCGCCGTATCCCCGCACCCAGCCGGGAGCCGTTCCAAGCCCCTCACCGAGGCGAATCAGCACGAAGAGAATGATCAACAACGGAAGCAGGCCTCCGCCCCAGGGAATCATTCCGGCCGCACGGTTCAGGGGGAAGTGTCGGGGTGATTCCAATCCCATTACAGGGAAAGTGCCGTGATCAGGATCGCGGATCCCACGAGAACCAGGAGGGTAAGACCCCATCCCTTGACATCCCAATTCCTCATGCCTGTTCCTTTCTTCTGAAGATCTGGTCGGGGCGCTGGAATCTACTCAATATCCCCGGGAATCGCTCCCACCGAGCGGAAGAAAGCGCCCTCGCGCGTCGCGGCACGGGAATGGGCAGCAAAAACGAGCGCCTGCCGCCGGGCCTGATCGATCCTGCCCGCCGCCAGATTCCACCACACCTGCTCCACCCACAGCCGGATCTGCATTTCGGGCGGAGCGGTTCCGGCTCGCAACCCCTCGACCGGAGGATAATAGGCCGCGGCCGTTCCAAAGCGGTCGGCCGCTTCGCCGTAGCGTCCGGCCAGGGCCATCAGTTGCCCGCAGGTGGCGTGCTGGTTCGGGTCACCCACCATTGCGGAAAGCTGCTCCACCCAGCCGCCGTCGCCGTGCGCCAGAGCAGTCAGGGCGGCAGCCAGAGGTTGGCCGGACCGGGGATCGATTTCCGACAGCCGCGCCCGGATGTTGTTTTCCAGGCGGCCGGCGTTGGCACCGCTCTCCCCCCCGGGCACCAACCCGTCCAGTTTGGCCTGCACGTACTGGCGATGGAGCAGCATGAGGTCGGGCCGCCGGGCCCCCGCGCCGCGCGAGGCGAGCCACCGCCTCTCCACCCCGGCAACGATTTCCCGCTGTCTGTCCTGCAGGTTCGACAGGGCGACCTCGAAAGCCGCCAACCGAGCCCGGTCCGCGGCCGGGTCGACAAGTTCTCCTCCATTGACCTGGAAATTCTCCAGATGCCACCAGCTGTTGTGGTCACTTTGCCGGGAAACCGGATCCCGACTCCCCGACGCAGGCGCCACTTTCATGATGCGGTAATGCTCGTTGTCGTAGACGGGGATGAATCCCTGCAGGATTTCCGGCCGGAAATGCAGCTTCACCACATTCATGTCCATTGTCAGGGGGCCTGCGATTCCCGCCTGATAGGCGAGCGAACCGGGGCCGAGCCCGGTGGCCAAATTGCGGTTGATGAAGAGGAAGTCGGCCCCGTGTTCCCGGGCGAAGTCCCACAACACCGTTTCGTCCGTGGCGTAGAGGGCTTCCAGGTATCGGCGGTACCGGTGCCTGATGGCTGCGTTCTCGAACTGGGAATTCATGACGATGGGCCGGCCGGTATACAACAGCAGTTGGGGACTGACCCCGATTTCCCCCAGGAAAGCCGCCGGTTGTCCCGGCAGACGGGAACCCGGCCCCGGAGTGTTGGCCGTCACCCAGGAGAACATGCCGGTCCAGGACCGCCACAGCCTCTGGTCCGAGGCCCCCAGGTGCACATCCTGCCCCTGCCGCACGCTGCGCGTGATGCGAATCATGTCCCCCAGGTTTCCGCCCAGGTTCAATACGGGGCTGATCAAAAGCATTCCCGCGACCACCGGCAGGGCCCGCCCTCCCCAGGCCGGCGTCAGCCGCCGCACCAACCTCTCGGCGGCCACGGCCACCGCAATGGCGGCGAAAACCAGGAAGACCACTCCCAGCCGTTCGATCAAAAGGTAGGCGGCCAGGAAGGCCGGGACCGTCAGCAGGAACGACCGTGCCAACGCGTCGATGCCCCGGCGGATGCCGGCCCACAGGCACCAGATCATCACCGGGACGACTACCCCCGCGTGAAAACCCAGTTTGGCCCAGATCTCCGCACCGGTTGGCGAGTTGAACGGAGGCGCCCAGAACACGCGGCTGTCGAACGGCAATTGGCCGGGGTCAACGGGCAGACGGAACCCGTGCACGAGTTTCTGGACGAAGAGTCCGAAGACATGATTGTAGTCGCCCGTATAACCCCGGTTCAGGAATACCAGGGCTCCCAGCGCCCCGATCAGTCCGGTGAGAAGGAACAGTCGGGCGACCGGTGATCCGGCCGACCCCTTTTGCCGCGTCGCCAAAATCGCGACAATGGTCCAGGCGTACAGAACGGACATGGGCAGGCTGATGAAGAACCCACGCGCCAGAAGCGAGGGCGTCAGGGCGGCCAGCAATCCGGCCAGGGTGTAGGCCGCGGGCATGAGCAGTTCGAAGGGATACTTCCGGTCCGGCGCCGGATCTGTTGGCACGTGCGCCGCCCAGCCCACAGCCGCGCCCAGCATGACTACCAGGACCAGGAACTGGCTCAGGTGCCAACCCGCCAGGACGGGAATCAACAGCACCGCCGCCAGGACCAACAGGGGAATGCTGCGGCGGCGCCAGCTCCAGAAGTGGACGGCCAGAAAAACCGCCAGGCACAGGAGGGCAAAATCCTCCTTCAGCAGAAGGGAGCCGGTCATGCGGACAAAACCCATGGTGCAGGTCGCGTAGAAGACCACCCCCAGAACCGCCGGGATCCGGCGGCAGCCCAGGGCGCGGGCGACCGCGTACAGGGGGAAGAAAACCAGGACATGGATCAAGGGAATCAGGCGCAGCAGGAATTCCGCGAAGGGTCGGGCCTGGTCACCGGCCAGGCGGTACAAAAAACCGTAGACCGGCTCCATGAGAAGGGCGTACTCGCGCCACGAATCGACCCCGGCGGGATGCTGCTGCCAGATGTCCCGGGCCAGGATTTCGGGATCCTGGAAATCGTCCACCGCGAACATCAAGGAGGTGCGGTAATGGAAAGCCCGTTCGCTCCAGAAATAACCGATGTGGCCCAGCTGGCTGGGCGGGCGGGCCGGAGGATCGGTCCGGCCCAGTTCGGGACCCGCCGCCACGATGGGCAACAGGGACGGGTCTCCCAGAACTTCATATTGCCGGTACAGGGAAGTGGCCACCGCGTTGATCATCTGCCAGGACAGCACCGCGAGCAGCAGAACCGCAGCCAGGGCGGCGAGCTCGCGGCGGAATCCGGTCCAACCCGCCCGGGCCCGGGAATTTTTCCTTCCGGAAGGAAGGCCCATGTAACTTTTCTCCTGTAGGTACGTCATTTCATCTGGTCCCCGTGAGTGGACCACTCTAACATCGGCATCGGGTCGGGAACATCCCGAATTCGATCCCGGCCGCCTCTTTCTCCGCCTGAAAGGAAAAGCCATGCCGCGCCCTTCCACCGCACGCGTCGCCGGAATACTTTTCCTGGCCCTCGTTGTCGTCATGATGCCCGGGATTTCAGCCGGCGGCGGCCTGGGAATCCCCTCCAGCCAAAGCGGTCTGGGTTTCGGGAATTTGCCAAACTTTTCCGGTGTGCGGTTCAATCTTGTGGACCGGGACGTTGAGCGGGTGAACGGTCTGAACTTCACCTTCTGGATACCCAAAGAAAACAAATCCGCCGTTTACCAGGGTGTGTCCCTCGGGCTGGTGGGACACGAGTCGGCCCTGACCCAGGGTATTGCCCTGGGGTTGATCGGTGTCGGCAGCGGCGATATCCAGGGCGTGGCCCTGGGCGGCATCGGCGTCGGAGCCGGTAACATCCAAGGTGTGACCCTGGGCGGCATCGGCGTCGGGGCCGAGGATATCCAGGGTGTGGCCATCGGCGGCATCGGTGTCGGGGGAAATGACATTCAGGGCGTGGCCATCGGCGGAATCGGCGTCGGCGGAAACGACATGTCCGGGATTGGAGTCGGCGGAATCGGTGTCGGCGGGGACCAATTGACGGGAATTTTCCTGGGCGGAGTGGGCGTCGGAGGAGACGACCTGTCCGGACTGATGGCCGGCCTCGTAGGCGTCGGCGGCGACCGCATCGAAGGAGCCGCGCTGACCCTAGGCTACCTGAAGGGCGAGTCCCTGACCGGACTGGGCGTCGCCGGGTACAGCAACGTGCGGGAAACCACCGGCCTGAGCATCGGCATCTTCAACCGAGCCCGACGTTTGAAGGGCATCCAGATCGGGCTGTTGAACCATGCCGGCAACAATCCGCGCGGCTTGCAGTGGCTGCCGGGGATCAATGCCCACTTTTGACCGTTAATCCTTGACGGCCAACCTAATTAATATGATTTTCAAACAGGTGATTTCTTCTTGGCTCACGGGGTTTTCCGGAGGACTGCCTTGCCTGATTCCCGCCGATTTCGCTGGCTCAAATCCCCCTTGTTCATCCTCCTGGGCATCCTGGCCATCCTGGTGGCGGTTTTCTGGTCGCAGATGATCAACTGGATGCTGCCCGCGGACAGCCGGCCCGCCTCCATCGCCTTTACCGAGGAAATCCTCACCCAGGAAGGTTTTGAGGCGGCGGCCGCGGCTCTCGAATCAACGCCGCGCGGCGCGGCCGGAGAGTTCGGGCACATCGACCGGTTTCGTGAGGCCGGCATCCTGGCCTACAAGGGCCCGGCCACGTGTCTGGGCTGCCACGAACAGATCACCTACCAGGATGATGAGGGCAACGAAACATCCACGGACCTCATGACCAACCTCACCTCCTCGGCCCACTACCGCTTTTTCTCCAGGGAGCACCCGAACGTCTACGGTTTCAACGGGGAACTCGCCGACGATTTTCCGATGGGCAAGCTGAACCGGCCGTGTCCCAAGCCCGGCTCTTTCGCCATGACCGCCTGGGCGGAGCTGGTCGTCACCCAGGCAGGCGACACCCTGAGCGAGGGTTGCGGACAGTGCCACATCGGCGGCCAGTACCAGGCGCCGCTGGGCGAAATGATGCCCCTGTACCGGACCGGCGGGGATGAAAAGGACGCGATCGACTGCCTGATCTGCCACGCGACGGCCTACGACATGAACCGCAAGCAGGTCGTGACCGACGCCAATGGCCGCCGGCGGTGGGACCAGGACCGTTCTTTGCTGGCGGCCCTGTCCGTCACCTCCCCCACGGCCGAGGCCTGTCTGCGCTGCCACCAGCATAATTTCGGCGGCGACATCTACGTCGATCCGGCCGGGCCGGAGTTCATGGACAGCCTGCGGAACCTCGGCCGCGAACGGCCCCGGGTCCAGCACCCCGGCTCCAAGCGGGGCACCCCCTACTCGCCGAGTTGGGATGTGCATGCCGCCGCGGGAATGTCCTGCATCGAATGCCACGCCACGCGCGGCCATTTCATGGCCAAGGGCACGCACACCACCACCGTGATGGCCAACGATCTGCCCCAGGTCGAGGTCTCCTGCCTGGACTGCCATGACCAGCCCCACGACAACCGGAGCGAGGACGGCCGGATACTGAACGACCACCTCGACCGGGTGGCCTGCCAGACCTGCCACATCCCTTCCCTGCATCCGGACAACGTCACCCGCCGCGACTTCGGCGATACGGAATTCGAAGAGGACCCCGGCATACACATCTACCACGACCGGGTGAAGAAAAACGCGCCCGGACACGGCATCGCCTACGTGTGGTGGAACGGGGACGCGACCTTCCTCGGCAACCCCATCGGCGACAATCCCAACGGGGCCGATCTGTACAGTTTCTACGACGCCCGGTGGCGCTGGTCCGAGTTTGCCGACTTCGACTACGAGGTCTGGTACGAGGAGGTCATGCGGCCGATCGCCAAGGCCGGCCGCCCCTCGAAGATCTATCCCATGAAAAGGTTCAACGGCCGGCAGCATATCGATCTGCAGAACATCGGGCCGTTCGGCGGCATGTTCGTGCCCTACAACCTGCCCTCGTACTACCGTTTCGGCCACCCCGGCCAGGCCGCCCGCGTGGAGATGGACAAGAGCATGATGGGCATGATGTACGGCTGGCTGTTCAAGTTCTACATGATGGACAAGTTCATGTCGTTCATGGCCATCGACGGCTGGAACACCCATTCGTACGTCGATGTGAGGGCCGGAAAGAAAGTCGAACCGCGCTGGCTGCCCACCGACGCCATGCTCGAGATCAGCCACGCCATCCGCCGCCAAGGCGCCCTGACCTGCAACGATTGCCACGGCGTAGGCGGTCTGATGGATTGGCCGGCCCTGGGCTACACTCCCGAGGAAATCGACAACCTCATCATTCCCCGCTGAGCCGGGATATTTCCCCCGGGCCCGGTTTTTTCGGGCGAAAATTTCATCCGTTCGTAGTAATAATGGATATCCTGAATTTCGTCCCCGACCCACCTTCACGCTTCCGGGAGAGAGCCATGACGTTCCAGGTGATGCACGCGCCCCAACTCCAATCCGGGTCCCCGGAGGCCAAGAGGGACGAAATTCGCCGCTATTTTCAGACGACGTGGGAATTGTACGAGGACCTGTTCTCGCTGATGGACGGCGACCGGGCCTACTTCACGCGGGCCGATCCGCTGCGGCATCCGCTCATTTTCTACCTCGGTCATACGGCGTCCTTTTTCATCAACAAGCTGGTGCTGGCCAAGTTCATCACCGAACGGGTCAACCCCCGGTTCGAGTCGATCTTCGCCATCGGCGTGGACGAGATGAGCTGGGACGACCTGGACGAAAAGAACTACGACTGGCCGACGGTCGCCGAAGTCTGGACCTACCGGAACCAGGTGCGCGCGGTGGTCGAAAAGGTGATCGACGACCTGCCCCTGACGCTTCCGGTCACCTGGGACGACCCTTTCTGGGTCATCCTGATGGGCGTCGAACACGAGAGGATCCACCTGGAGACCAGTTCCGTCCTGATCCGCCAGCTACCCCTGGATCTGGTGACACCCCGGGACGCCTGGCCCGTCTGCGACACTGCGGGACCCGCCCCCGCCAATGAACTGATGGACGTCGCGGGCGGAAAGGTCGTCCTGGGGAAGCCCCGGGACCATGGCCTTTACGGGTGGGACAACGAATACGGCAGGCTGGAATCCGAGGTGGCCCCCTTCCGGGCCTCCCGCTACCTGGTGAGCAACGGCGAGTTCAGGGAATTCATCGCGGCCGAGGGATACCGCACCGAACGCTGGTGGACCGCCGAAGGGTGGGAATGGCGCAACTACCGCCAGGCTGAATACCCCGCCTTCTGGAGGCCCGACGAAAAGGGGGATTTCCGCCTGCGATGTCTGGCCGAGGAAATCCCCATGCCCTGGGACTGGCCCGTGGAGATCAACCAGCTCGAAGCCAAGGCCTTCTGCAACTGGAAGGCCGAACAGACCGGTCGCCCCGTCCGGCTGCCGACCGAAGAGGAATGGTATCGCCTGCTGGATGTGTCCGGGATCAGGGACCAGCCCGAGTGGGACGGCGCGCCCGGGAACATCAACCTGGTAAGCCAGGCCTCCTCGTGTCCGGTGACCGAGAACGTCACCGCCGGTTTCGGCGATGTGGTGGGCAACGTCTGGCAATGGACCGAAACCCCGATCGCGGGCTTCCCCGGTTTCCGGGTGCACCCGCTGTACGACGACTTCTCCACGCCCACCTTCGACACCCGGCACAACCTGATCAAGGGAGGGTCCTGGATCTCGACGGGCAACGAGGCCACGCTTCACGCGCGGTACGCCTTCCGGCGCCACTTCCTGCAGCATGCCGGCTTCCGGTACATCGAATCCGAAACCGAGGCCGAAATCCGGGAAGACATCTACGAATCGGACGCCCTGGTTTCCCAGTACTGCGAATTCCACTACGGGGCGGACTATTTCGGGGTACCCAACTTCATGGTCACCGCGGCGGAAATCTGCCGGGAACTCGTGGGCGACCGCCCCATCGCCCGCGCCCTGGACCTCGGGTGCGCGACCGGCCGGGCCACCTTCGAACTGGCCCGGTTCTGCGACCAGGTCACGGGCATCGATTTCTCCGCCCGTTTCATCCGGGTGGGACACGAACTTCAGCAGAAGGGGATCACCCGCTATTCCATCAGCGAAGAAGGCGATCTGGTTTCCTACCACGAAAAGACCCTGACGGAACTGGGGCTGGAGAAGACGAAGGAAAAGGTCGAATTCTGGCAGGGGGACGCTCATAACCTGAAGGAACAGTTCGCCGGCTATGATCTGGTCCTGGCCTGCAACCTCATCGATCGGCTGTACGACCCGGCCCGCTTCCTCGACCACATCGCCGGCCGCATCAACGCCGGCGGGCTTCTGGTCCTGCTGTCGCCGTACACCTGGCTCGAGGAATTCACCCCGAAGCAGAAGTGGCTGGGCGGATTGAAAATCGACGGGGAGAACGTGACAACCCTGGACGGATTGAGGGCCCGGCTCGAACCGGGATTCAGGATGATCGGGGAACCGCGGGACGTGGAGTTCGTGATCAGGGAAACGGCGCGGAAATTCCAGCACACGGCCAGTCAATTGACCGTGTGGGAAAAAAATGGCTGAGAGTCCTAGTTCTGGTTTCCCCGCTCCATGGCCGCCCGCCATTTTCCGAACCAGATATTGAGGATGTGATTGCGCGACAACCAGCGGATGACCGGCGGACGCCGGGGATCCAGACGGCTGACTTCGCCTTCCATTTCCCGGTCACCGGTGGCCAGGTGGCGGGCCTTCTCCAGGTTGCGAAAGGCCGATCCACGGCGGCTGCCCAGGAGATTGACCCGACCCAGGGCGTAATAGGCGATCGCATCGAAGGGGTTGTTGCGGATCACGTTCTTGGCCAGTTTTTCGGCCGAAACGAATTTCCTCTTCCCCGCCAGACAGACGGCGATATAGGCCTGGCATTCCCGGTGGTCCGGCACCCGTTCCAGGGCCTGCCTCAGATACAGTTCCGCATCCTTGTGGCGGTTTTCCTCGATCAGACGCTTGGCCCGGCGCACCATTTCGGCCGCGAATTCCATGTCCACTTCCCGTGTCGTGGAATAGGTCATCTCTTCGTGGATCTTCTGCCCCGGAGTCAGCAGGTTCTGTTTTAAATCGGACATGACATCTCCCATTATCGCGTAATCGGCCCATGCCCCGGCGGGAACCAGACCCCGCTCGGATACCCTGGATTAATATTATCGACCTCCGAAAACTATTTTTGAGGGTTTTCTGCTCCCCAAAGCCCTCCTGAATGGTTTGGGGGGATTCGGGAAAATGGTATCGGAAGTGAAAATCATCTAAGGTGTTTCCTGCAAAGGATTCATGTGATATCCTTAAAGTTCAAAAGGAAATCTGGAGGGTTTTTGGATTTCCTTAATCGCCTGAATCTGTGGCAGCTCCATAAAGACAACCTGATCAGCCGCCACAGGAGGAATAATGAACGCAGATATCGCCCTGCCCCGTGAATGGGGTCCGTATGAACAGTTGTTCGTGCGGTATGATAAAAAACAAAAAGCCTTGTGGTACCATTTGGCACCAAGGTCGAGACCCTGTTTCAATCTTGACCTTTTGGGTGAATTGCGGGGATTCCAGCAGAAGATCAAGATGCTCAATCACGCCCATGACGCGGGTGTCGATTCGGTGCCGATCCGTTACACCATTCTCGCCAGCAGCGTGCCCGGGGTGTTCAACCTCGGCGGCGACCTGCAGCTCTTCTCCAAGTTGATCAGGGATGGCGACCGGGACGGATTGTTCAATTACGCGAAATCCTGTATCGATGTCCTGTACCCCAACGCCGTCAACTTCGACATGCCCCTGACCACCATCACCCTGGTTCAGGGCGACGCCCTGGGCGGCGGCTTCGAAGCCGCCATTTCCAGCAACGTGGTCATCGCCGAAAAGAGCGCGAAGTTCGGTCTGCCCGAGGTGCTGTTCAACCTGATTCCGGGTATGGGCGCCTACAGTTTCCTGGTGCGCCGCACCGGGCCCGACCTGGCGGAAAAAATCATCATGAGCGGCGAGCTGCTCACCGCCCAGAAAATGCTCAACCTCGGTCTGGTGGACGAGGTGGTCGAAGACGGGCAGGGTGAAGAGGCCGTCACCCGCTTCATCCAGCGCCATGGCAAACGCGGCAACGCCCATGCGGCCATGAGTCGGATCAAGAAATGCATCAATCCGGTGACATATGAGGAACTCATCGATATCACGAAGATCTGGGTCGACGCCGCCCTGAAACTCACCAGCCGGGATCTGCGCATGATCGAACGCCTCGTCCAGGCGCAGAACCGCAGGGCCGGGGTCCAGAAAACGACGCCCAAGGCCCTTGAAGGGCTGGGCTAGCAGGCTGACGGGGGTATGTGATCAGCCGGTGGCCACCGGCTGACGGATCACGGAATTGATGGCCTTGACCACTTCGGTCAGCCGCAGGGGCTTGCTGAGGTGCACATCCATGCCCACGGCCATGCATTTTTCGGCGTCGGATTTGGTCGCCTCGGCGGTCAGGGCCAGGATCGGCACGTCCTGCCGGCCGTTGTCGCGGCTGCGGATGGCTTCGGTGCAGTCGTAACCGTTCATGATCGGCATCCGCACATCCATGAACACCAGGTCGTATTCGTTCCTGTCGAACAGTTCCAGCGCTTCGGCACCGTTTTCCGCGATATCCACGCTGATGCCGATCCGCTCGAGCATGCTCTTGACGACCACCTGATTGAACTTGTTGTCCTCGGCGACCAGGCCCCGCAGCCCGAATCGGGGCAGTTCGCCGGAAGCCTTCACTTCCTTCACTTCCGGGGATTCGCACTCGTCCAGGGTCAGGGTTACGGTAAAGGTCGATCCTTCACCCAACACCGAGGTCACCTCGACATCGCCACCCATCATGATGGCCAGGGTGCGGCTGATGGCCAGGCCCAGGCCCGTCCCGCCGAACTGGCGCGTGGTGGAATTGTCCGCCTGTTCGAACTGGTCGAAGACGGCCGCCAGCCGGTTGGTCGGAATGCCGATCCCGGTATCCTGGATGATGACCGAGACATTCTCCCGGCCTGGATTCCTGTTGATCCGGCAGGAAAGCTTGACGCTGCCCTTCTCGGTGAACTTGATGGCGTTGCCGACCAGGTTGAAGATGATCTGCCTGATGCGGGTGGGGTCGCCCCTGAAGTCGCGATGGCCGTCGGCCGGGTAATCGAACACGAAATCGACGCCTTTGGCCTCGGCGGTCGATTTCATCAACAGGTGGACATCCCCGAGCACCTGCTGCAGATCGAAGCTGGTGGATTCGAGTTTCAGGCTGTTCGAGGTGATCTTCGAATAGTCCAGGATATCGTTGATGATGTTGAGCAGGGATTCCACCGAGCGGGTGATGATATGCAGGTGTTCCTGCTGCTCGTCGTTCAGGTCGGTAGCCCGCAGGGTTTCGGCCATGCCCAGGACACCGTTCATGGGGGTGCGGATCTCGTGGCTCATCGTGGCCAGGAACTGGTCCTTGGCCTTGTCGGCCAGGCGTGACTTGGCCAGGGCGATCTGCAGTTGGGACATGGTGCGCAGACGGCGCAGGACACTCAGGAAGAACACCGGCAACACCAGCACTCCCAGCAGAAGGCCGGCTCCGATCTCCATGTGGTTCTGCCAGAAATCGTTGAACACCAGCAGGGAACCGAATCCCAGGGCGCCGGTGATGATGGCCACCTGGAGATGTCTTTCCCCGAAGCGGATCCCGTTGCCGATGATGACCCACAGGAATATGGGATAGTAGGAGGCCACATGCTTGTCCCCGAAATGCAGCCAGTAGGTCATGATGCCGAGATCGGCGAAGATGGTCACATAACGGCGGAGCGGCCACTTGCCGGGCATCCGGTAGACCATGGCGTACCAGACGACCGAAAAAGCCAGATACAGGAGACAAACGACCAGGCCCTGGACCATCTGCGCACTCTGGTCCAGACCCTTGTGGAAGCCCACAATGGAGAATGCCACCGTGCAGATGCCGGTAATGACGACCCTGGCCCGGCTCTGGGACAGTTCTTCGTCGATCGTTGTCATGCGAGGTTCCTGCGAATTGACCATCATCCGCCATTTCCGAAAACATTTTGGTTCGATGGACTCGTCCTGGTTATCGGCGTTAATGGAAGGTATTTAACAAAAAAATTCATCCGCCGGGCGGGAACGAAAAAATGCGGAGGAGCAGGGGCTCCTCCGCATGATCAGACGCAAGTCGGCAGGCGGCTACCGGAACATGGCCTTGATGCTTCCCCACGTGCTCTCGTCGGTGGCCACGGGGTTGTTGCAGCAGATGATCTCGGCGGACAGGGCGATCTCGCCCGGGAAACCGAAGTCCAGCAGATCGTTCCAGCCGGATCCGTAGTCGTTCCAGCTGGTGCAGCCGACCGGGAATTCATCGGTAACCAGGTCCGGCTCCATGCCGCTGGTGAACGCGGTCATGAACTCGAAGGAGATGCCGTACCAGTAACCGAAATGGGCGCAGGCGCAGGCGGCATCCATCGGCAGGGAAATGTTGTAGAGGCCGGGATTGTCGATGGTCACGGTGTAGGTCGAGGAAACACATACTTCCGGACCGGGATAATGACACTGCAGGGTCTCGTCCCAGATGGCCTCTTCGAAGTCGACACGGGCGTCGAAGGTGGAGGGAACGTCTTCGGGGCCGAACTGCAGCACGAGGTTGACCGATTCCACGGTGAACCCTTCGGCGCAGGCGGTGCACAGGCCCGGGTCGGCGTAGAACATGTACTTGTACTTCTCGGCGCCCCATACCCAATCGGTAATCGCAAAGGCGAGGGGATTCAGGTTGCCCATCTGGCAGACCCCGTTGGCGCCGGTGGGCTGGATCACCGGATTGACGGTGACCGCGTCCCCGCTGACGGGAGTGACGACGGCCTGACGGTCGGCGGCAAAAGAAGGCCCGGTCAAAAGGGCCAGGCACAGAACGGACAGGACAAGCATTGACAATTTTTTCATGGTCCCCCTCCAACAAAAGAAGCCAGGTGGAATGACGATCGGGGATGTTGAACAAATTTCGGAAAACTTGACCAGATTCCGAATTTTTTGAGCACTTCCCCTAATTGTCCTGCCACCCTATCAAAAATTCCAGACTCCTTCAATCTCAAAAAGTCTTCAATGGTAAAATCCATCCCGCAAACCGGAGAATTGAGCTGTTGGCCCCTGGAATGATCATGAATGGCAGTCAAAGGGGATTCAGTCCCAGATACCGAGCTCGGCCCGCACGTCTTCGGATGCGTCTTGGCGGGGATCCCAGGGGGGGCTCCAGACCATCTCCACCTGGCACCGTTTCACTCCGGACACGGATAAAGTCTTTAGCCGCACCGAGTTCATGATTTCCGGGCCCATGGGGCACATGGGGCTGGTCAAGGTCAGGCCGATGGTGGCTTCACCGGTTTCCTCTTCAAAAGCGACCCGGCGGACAAGGCCCAGATCCACGATGTTCAGGTTCAATTCGGGATCGATGACCCGGCGCAGGGCTTCGGTGACCGCCATTTCCAGCTGGACGCTCATTTCATACCTCCGTGGTCGCTTCACCCACCGGCCGCCCTTCCCGGCGGGCCGTTACGGCCTCCAGCAGCGTGATCCAGGGCAACAGGGCGCACTTGACGCGCACCGGGAACTTGCGCACCCCGGTCAGGACCTCCAGGTCGCCGGGATCGAGGTCGTCGGCCAGTTCGGCCTGGTCGTCGTGCATGATCCGGCGGAAGGCCTCGGCCAGGCGGCCGGCCTCCGCCTGCGTGCGGCCGACCAGCAACTCCCCCAGGATCGAACCGCTCGCCGTGGCGATGGCGCACCCTTCGGTCTTCACCGAAACGGCGCTGATGCGGTCTCCGTCAAAAGCCAGCTGCAGGGTCACCTCGTCGCCGCAGGAAGGGTTCTTGCCGGCGGCCCGGGCATCGGCCCGGGACAGGGGCTCGCGGCAGCGCGGGCTGCGGTGGTGGTCCAGGATCACTTCCCGGTAAAGGTCGTCCATACCCGCGTTCATGTGGCGAACACACTCCTGGCGTAGGTGACGGCATCGACCAGGGCGTCAATGTCGTCATGGGAATTGTACATGGCGAAGGAGGCCCGGGTGGTGGCCGCGACACCCAATCGTTTGTGCAGGGGCTGGGCGCAATGATGCCCCGCCCGCACCGCGACGCCGCGGGCGTCGAGCAACTGGGCCATGTCATGGGCATGGACGGAGGGATCGTGGAAACTGATCAGTCCCCCGCGCGCGGAGGGATCAGCGGGCCCGTACAGGGTCAGGCCGCCCAGGCGGGACAACCGCTCCCAGGCGTAACCCGTCAGGGAAATTTCGTGGGTCCGCAATCTCTCCAGGGAAACCTCGTCGATCAGGTCGAGGGCCGGCGTGAAGGCCGCGGCGGCGCCCACGTTGGGCGTGCCCGCTTCCAGCCGGTGCGGCACCTCGGCCCAGGTGGCGTCAGCCATGGTCACGGTCTCGATCATCTCGCCCCCCGACTCCAGGGGATCAAGGTCCTCGAGGATTTCCCGGCGGCCCGCCAGAAAACCCAACCCCATGGGGCCGTATGTCTTATGGGCGGAGAAGGCCAAAAGATCAGCACCCAGGTCAGACAGCGATACGGGTAGATGTCCCACCGACTGGGCGGCATCCACGACCACCAGGGCGCCCCGTCGACGGGCCGCGGCGGCGATTTCCGCCACCGGATTGATGGTGCCCAGGACATTGGAAACATGGGTCAGGGCCACCACCTTTGTCCGATTGTTCAGCAGTTCGCCCAGGCGGTCCAGATCCAGGAGCCCGCCCTCGGTCACGGGCAGGTACCGCAGGACAAGCCCTTCGCTCCGCGCAACCCGGATCCAGGGCACGAGATTGGCGTGATGCTCCATCCCCGTGACCAGGATTTCGTCTCCGGGCCGGAAGCGGTGGGCCAATCCGCGGGCCACGATATTAAGGGACGAAGTCGTCCCCCGCGTGATCACGACCTGACCCGAGCGATCGCTGCCCAGGAATCGCGCCACCCGGGCCCGGCATCCCTCGTAGAGATCCGTGGCCTCGGCCGCGAGGGTGTGCATGCCCCGGTGAACGTTGGCGTTGTGCTCCCGGTAATACCTGGCCTCGGCCGCGATCACCCCTTCTGGTTTCTGGGTGGTGGCCCCGTTGTCCAGATAGACGAGGGGCCGGTCGCCCATTTGGCGGCGCAGAATGGGGAACCTTTCGGGGCACAGGGGACCGCAGCGACTGCAGTCGCCCTCCTGGCCATCGCAGGGCTGGGTTCCGGCCGGCGCCGACAGGGCGAGGTCACGGGATTTGCTCATGACTCCTCCCCCAACCGGACCAGGCGTCCGGTGACAAGTTCTTCGACACCGGGACGCAGGGCCTCGGGAATGCTCTGCAGGGTCTTCTCCAAAAATCCCCGCACCACCAGACGCAACGCCTGGCCGGGGTCCAGGCCCCGGCTTTCCAGGTAGAAGAGCTGGTCCTGGTCCACCGGCGCGACCGTGGCGCCGTGGCTGCAGCTGACCTCCTCGTTGAGGATCTCCAGTTCCGGAATGGCGTCGGCCCGGCTCTTTTCCGACAGCAGCAGGTTGCGGTTCACCTGATAGGCTTCGCTGACCCGCGCCTCCTCCTCGATCCGGATCAACCCGGTGTAACTGCTCCGGGAATGATCCGCCCCCACCGACTTGAAATCGATGTCGCTCCAGGTCCGGCCCGCCAGATGGCGGTGCCGGGTGTGGTGGTCGAAGCGCTGATTTTCTCCACCCAGCGCCACGCCGACCATGCGGCTGCGGGCTCCCTCACCCTGCAGATCGGCATTCAGCTCCATCTTGACCCGCTCGCCGCCGAAGGTGGCGAACACCGACAAAAGTTCCGCGTCCCGTCCGACCCGGGATTGGACCGTCAGGTGTCCGTTCGTTCCCGCTTGCCAGGTCTGAAGAACAACATGCCGCAACCGGGCCCCCGTACCGGCCACGAGATCACTGCGACCGACAACCGCATTACCGGTGCCGCCGTCGACGTGCTGCTCGACCAGGGTGGCGGCCGACCCCGCGCCGGCGCGGAAGAGGATACGGGGCAGTACGGTCGGACCCCGGGCATGGATCCGGACCACGACCGGGCCGGGCAGAACCGCGCCCTCGGCGACGTCGATCTGCAGGCCGGCGTTCCAGGCCGCCGCGTTCAGATGGCGGAATAATGCCGAGGGAACATCCTGGTCCTCCAGGGTTCCGGCGGCCATGGCGCCGTCCAGGGGCCCCACCGTCAATGAACCGTCGGCGACCCCGGCTCCCCCTTGGACAACCGGATGCCGGCCGGGCCACAAGTCCACCGTAGCTGCGGCCTCCACAACAGGGGGCAACTCGGCCGCGGCTACGTCCGAGCCTGTCAGGGCGGCCGCGGATAGATCAGCGGGCACCAGGTATTCCGGGTTGGTGAAACGCCACAGGTGCCGGGCCCGATCGGGGAAACCGGCCTGGGTATACCTGGCAAGGGCGGAACGACGCGCCGACCGGGCGGTCTCCACTTGCCCCAAACGCTCACAGAGCGCCTTCAGATCCCCGTCCGCAAGGGCGGACCCGACAGCGGCCAAGGTCGTTTCAGTGGTCAAATCAGCCAACGGACCCCTCCATTTCCAGTTCGATCAGGCGATTGAGCTCGACCGCGTATTCCATGGGCAGTTCCTTGACGAAAGGTTCGATGAAACCGTTGACGATCATCATGCGCGCCTTGTCCTCGTCCAGACCGCGGCTCTGCAGATAGAACAACTGCTCCTCGGCCACCTTGGAAACGCGCGCTTCGTGTTCCACGCGCACATCCTGTTCGGCCACGTCCATGGTGGGATAGGTGTCGCTGCGGGCCCGCTCGCCGATGAGCAGGGCGTCGCATTCCACATTCGTCCGGCACCCGGTCGCGCCGCGGGCCACCTTGACCAGGCCGCGGTAACTGGAGCGCCCGTCATCCTTGCTGATGGATTTCGAAACGATGCGGCTGGTGGTGTTGGGAGCCGCGTGGGTCATCTTGGCGCCGGCGTCCTGGTGCTGGCCGTGGCCGGCAAAGGCGATCGACAACACCTCGCCGTGGGCCCGTTCGCCCTTCAGGACGATGGCCGGATACTTCATGGTCAGCTTGGAACCGATGTTGCCGTCCACCCACTCGACCACGGCGTCCTCATGGGCGTGGGCCCGCTTGGTGACAAGGTTGAAGACGTTGGTGGACCAGTTCTGGATGGTGGTGTAGCGGATGTGCGCTCCCTTGAGGGCCACCAGTTCCACCACCGCCGAGTGCAGGGAGTCGGAAGAGTAGGTCGGCGCGGTGCAACCTTCGATGTAGTGCACGCTGCTGCCCTCGTCGGCGATGATCAGCGTGCGTTCGAACTGACCCATGTTCTCGGCGTTGATGCGGAAGTAGGCCTGCAGAGGAATGTCCACCTTGGTGTTCGGCGGCACGTAGATGAACGACCCGCCGGACCAGACCGCCGTGTTCAGGGCCGAAAACTTGTTGTCCCGGGTGGGGATGATCCTGCCGAAGAACTTCTTCACGATGTCCGGGTGCTCGCGCAGGCCCGAATCCATGTCCATGAACAGGACGCCCAGTTTTTCCAGGTCTTCCCTGATGGAATGGTAGACCACTTCCGATTCGTACTGGGCCGTCACCCCGGCCAGGAACTTGCGTTCGGCCTCGGGTACACCCAGACGGTCGAAAGTGTTCTTGATGTCCTCGGGCACGTCGTCCCAGTCGCGCGCCTGTTCGCCCTTGGGTTTGATGTAGTAGTGGATGTTGTCGAAATCGATTTCCCCGAGCAGGTCGCCGTTGCCCCAACCGGGCATGGGTTTGGCGAGAAAGATGTCCAGGGCCTCGTGGCGCATCGCGCGCATCCAGTCGGGCTCGTTCTTTTTCCGGGAGATCATCTCCACCACCTCGTGGTCGATCCCCTTGGGCGCCTTCAGCAGGTAATCCTCGGGATCATGGAACCCGTATTTCTCCGCGTAGTCCTGATTGATTCCCGCCACTTTCTGCCTGGAGCTCATGAAGCACCCCCGGAACCGGCCGCACTGGATTCCAGCAGCCAGTCGTAGCCCCGGGTTTCCAGTTCATGCGGAAGTTCGGAGCCGCCGGTGCGGACGATCCGGCCCTCCATGAAGACGTGGACGATGTCGGGCTTCACGTAGTCCAGAATCCGTTGGTAGTGGGTCACCATCAACATGCCGTTTTCCGGACCGGTGGCCTGGTTGATGCCGGCTGAAACGACTTTGAGTGCGTCGATGTCCAGGCCGCTGTCGGTTTCGTCCAGCAGGGAGAAAACGGGCTGGAGCATGAGCATCTGGAGAATCTCCAGGCGCTTCTTTTCCCCACCGGAGAACCCGTCGTTCAGGTAGCGGGAAACGAAGCTGCGGTCGATGCCCAGTTCCTTGAAGGCGGCATCCATTTCCCGGCGGAATTCCCGCACCGGGATGTCGGCGCCCCGCCGGGCGGACAGCGCCGCGCGAAGGAAATTCGCCACCGAAACGCCCGGGACGGCCACGGGATACTGGAAGCTCATGAACAGCCCCTTGCGCGCCCTCTCATGGGGTTCCAGTTCGTCCACGCGCTCGCCGGCGAGCCAGATCTCCCCGGATACTTCGTAGCCGGGGTGGCCCATCAGGGCGGCGGCCAGGGTTGATTTCCCCGATCCGTTCGGCCCCATCAGGGCATGTTTCTCTCCCTTGCGGACCGTTAGATCCACGCCCTTGACCAGTTCCCTGGTCCCGTCATTGTCCTGCACCGAAACCTTCAGGTCGCGACAGGCGAAAACGATATCCTGGCTGTCCATTGCGGAGTTCTGCACTTCCCTACCCCTTGCGAAGACTGACCCGGCGCCCAAAATCCAACCGGTTCAACAAGACTGAATTACTATTGTTTACAACTAGAAGATAGATACATTACTTTTTTTATCAAGTATTTTTCCGCGTCGTCCCGAAACCCTTTTAACCCCTACCATTATTATCAATATTTCCCAAATCTAGGTGCCAATGTGGTATCATCCCAGGCTGGGGGAATATGAATTCAATGGATTTGCTCGAGGAAGTTTTTTGAGCTTATTATTGACCGGACAGCCGGGGGAGGGATTTTTCCCCAATGCTTATCATCACACGTATGCCCCGGGTCGGAACCTTCCTGGTCCTGATGGTCGCACTCGCCACCGCCGACGCGTCCGCCCTCGTCTGGGATCATCTTGCCAGTAATGTCGGCGACCTCCCTTCGCCGGGCCCCGGTGACCAGCAGACCGGCTGCCATGTCCTGGACATCGATCAGGACGGGCTGAATGATTTCGTCATCGCCGAGCGGACCCTGTCTCCGTCCATCGTCTGGTACCGGCGCCACGCCTCGGGTTGGGACCGCTATGTCATCGAGGACCTGGTCATGCCGATGGACGCCGGCGGGCACTTCGCCGACATCGACGGCGACGGGGATCTGGACATCTCCTTCGGCGGCGGATTCGACAGCAACGAGATCTGGTGGTGGGCCAATCCGGCACCCGTTTTTCATCCCGACTCGACCTGGACCCGCCGCCTCATAAAAAATACCGGCTCCAACAAGCACCACGACCAGCTGTTCGGCGATTTCGACCAGGACGCCAGGGAAGAACTCGTGTTCTGGAACCAGCTGGCCGGCGGCCAACTAATGATGGCCGAGATCCCGGCCGATCCCCTGCTTCCGGACCCCTGGGCTTTTGCCCCCATCTTCACCGGTGACCCGAATTCCGAAGGCCTGGCCGCGGCCGACGTGGACCTGGACGGCCATCCGGATATCGTCGGTGCCGGGTTCTGGCACGAGTTCGACGGCGCCGGAGGCTTCATCCCCCACGCCATCGCCCCGGACATGGCCTTTTCCCGCACCGCGGTCGGCCAGTTGATTCCCGGCGGCCGTCCCGAAGTTGTCTTCTGTCCCGGCGACGGCAGCGGTTCCTTGGCCTGGTATGAATGGCAGGACGGCGTCTGGACCGAAACCATCGCCCTGCCCCTGGTCGTCCACGGCCACTCTCTGCAGGTCGCCGACATCGACGCCGACGGCCTCCAGGATATCTTTGTCGCCGAAATGCATACCCCCGGGGCCGGCAGCGCGGCGCAGGTCCGCATTCTGTTCGGCGACGGGACCGGGAATTTCACCACCGAGACCTTGGCCACCGGGCTGGGCACCCACGAGGGCCGCGTGGCCGATCTGGATGGCGACGGCGACCTCGACATTCTCGGCAAGCCCTTTTCCGAGGCAGCTCCGAACATCAACGTCTGGCTGCAGGAAGGCGCGCCCGCCGCCCTGTGGAATTTCAGCGGCCAGATCCTGGATCCTTTTCCCCATCCGGAGCCGACCGGCCGGATCGATGACCTGCAGGTGGCCGACATCGACGGTGATTCGTGGCCCGATCTGTGGCTGCCCGGCAGCGCCGGCCAGGACACCCTCTATCAGATGCATTGGTACAAGGGGCCCTTCTGGCAGCGTTTCGCCATCAACCAGGGCAACTTCGGCCCGGGCGCCTGGTGCGACCTGGACGGGGACGGCGACCTGGACCTTGCCGTCGAGCGCACGTCCGGTACACCCACCGTGGTGTGGC
>JBDLKA010000034.1:0-32241 GCA_039714075.1 Candidatus Krumholzibacteriota bacterium
AGCGTCGGCGTCGGCGGGCATCAGCGGACGGATATGGATGGACCGGCCGTCCTTGAGAACGATGTTGCGCTCCATGATTTCCTTTCCTGTTGACCGGCTCCGGGTTCAGGCGACCGGGGCCGGCGAGGCGTCGAGCAGGGATTTCAATCCCCGCAGCACCCGGTGGAGGCAGGCGGGGTACGCCCGCGCTACCGGGGGAGTCAGGCCCTTGCCGAAAGTCAGGTCGTCGACGATTTCCACCGCGAAAACATGGATGTCGGAATCCCGGGGAAGCTTCATGCCCAGGCTCCGTCCCAATGCCAGGGCGGTGGCGAAGTTGGCATCGTGTACGTTACACAGATTGGCTGTCTCCCGCAGGTCGGCGGCGGTGAACCGGTAACACGTTCCCGGCTTGCCGCCCCTGGTGTGGATGGCGTCCAGGACGACGGCCTGCTCGAAACCCTCCAGGTAATCCAGAAGGTTCAGCCCGCCTACGCTGCACTCCTCGACAACCACCACGTCCGGCCGGTCGCACAGGGCCAGGTTGACGTCTCGCGCCAGGCGCACTCCCACCGAATCGTCGCTGAGGATGGGATTGCCCATACCGATAATGGTGGTGGTTGCCCGCACACCCGCCTCCTAACCGATGCCCCGCTGGAATGTCCGCACCGTTTCGCCGCCCTGCACGATGTCCACCTGGAGCGGCATTTTGCCGGGCAGACTGTGGGTGGCGCAGCTGTAGCAGGGATCGAAGCTGCGGAACGCCATTTCCACCAGGTTCAGCACGCCCTGGTCGGGTTCGACCCCCGGCTTGATCATGGTGGCGGCCACCTTTTTCGTGACCATGTGGATCGCCGCGTTGTTGTTCGTCGTGCCGACGATGAGATTGGCGCTGGTGCAAATCCCGTTGTCGTCGCAGGTGTAGTGGTGGGTCAGGGTGCCGCGCATGGCCTCGACGATGCCCACGCCCTCACCGGTAATATTGTCGGGCACCACACGGAACTCATCGCCGGTGATTTCCGGGTCGTCGCAGTAACGTTGCAGCATCTCGGCGTTCTGTACCATTTCCACCAACCGCGCCCAGTGCGAGGCCAAAAGGGCCTTGCAGGGACGGCCGCCCAGCGTGGCGAACATTTCCTCGTAGGCTTCCTGGGCCTTCGGTGTGGCCATGCGCTCGGCCACGTTCAGGCGGCTGAGCGGGGTGGCGGTGTAGAGGGGGCTGTCCTTGCCCTCGACGAAGCCCTGCCAGCCGCGCTGTTTCAGGTAGGGGAACTTCAGGTAGGTCCAGGGTTCCACGTGCTCGGCCACGTGGTCGGCGTACTCGTGCTCGTTGTACCGGCAGATCTCCTGGCCCTCGCAGTCCACGACGCGCACCTGGCCGTCGTAGAAGTTCGGCGCCAGGTTCTCGTCGACCAGGCCCATGTTGTGGACGTTCAGGGTGTAGGGCCCGTTCAGGATGAGATCCACGTACCCCTCGTTGCCCAGGACGACATCCTTGAACAACTGCAGAGAGAACTGGGTGAATTCGTAGAGGTTGGCCACCAGGGGTTTGATCTCTTCCAGTTCCTCGGTTTTCAGTCCCTTGGACACGCCCCCGGGAATGCACCACACCAGGTGGGTCGTGCGTCCGCCGATGATCTGCTGGATCCGCTGTGCCTGGCTGCGGGCCTCGATGACCTTGCCGCCGATTTCCAGACCGACCTTGGCCACCACGCCCAGGATGTTGCGCTGGGCCGGATCGGAATCCGGACCGCACACGAAATCGGGGGCGGCCAGGGCGTAGAAGTGGGCCGTGTGGCTGTGGATGTAGTGGGCGTGGTAGTACATGTCCCGCAGCTTGTGGGCCAGGGGCGCCACCTGCCAGCCGAAGCATCCGTCGACCGCCTTGGCGCTGGCCATGTGATGGCTGGCCGGACAGACCCCGCAGATGCGCGTGACGATTCGCGGCAGCTCCTCGATGGGCCGTCCCTCGACGAAACGTTCGAAACCGCGCAACTCGGGAATCTGGAAGTAGCAGTCCTCGACCGCGCCGTCGTCGTCCAGGAAGATCTGGATCTTGCCGTGGCCCTCGAGACGGGTGATGGGATCGATGGCGATTTCCCTGCTCATCACTGGCTCCTTGTGCTGCGCTGAAGGGTGGATGCCGGCAGACCGAAACGGTAGGCGTAGCCCATCACGTCGGGGATCTCGTCCAGAACGCGCTCCATTTCCCCGGCGTTGCGGCTTTCGACGATCGAACTGACGGCGCTGATGAACTTGGCGCCCTGGTCCTTGACGTTGGGGGGCGGGCCGTAGCAGCCGCGGCAGGGCATGCCGCTGTCGGGGCAGCGCACGCCGCAGCCGGCCCGGGTCACCGAGCCCGCACAGATGATGCCCTGCTCCAGGAGGCACTTTTCAGGATCCTGGATGATCTGCCAGGGGCGCCGGAACTGCGTGACTTTCTTCTCGTCCTTGCGGCGCTCGCACTCGTCGCACAGGGCGCGGTCGCTTGCGCCCACCACCGACCCGGGCCGCGGCAGGTCGCCGGTCGCCACCGCCAACAGGACCGCCTTGATCTGTGCGGGAGCCGGAGGGCATCCGGGCACGAAATATTCCACCTGGACGACGTCGGACAGCCGGCGCACCGCACCGTGGAAATGGGGAATCTCCAGGGTGCCGGACGCCACCTTCTTCTCGGCCACCGGCAGCACCACGTTGTCCTCTTCGATGGACGGATTATCCAGGTAGGCGCGGTTGAAGATCTCCTCGCGGCTGCACTCGTTGGCCAGACCGGGGATGCCTCCCAGATGGGCGCAGCTGCCGAGGGCCACCATGACCTTGGTCTTGCGCCGCAGCAATTCGGCGATTTTCCGGTTCTCGCTGTTGCGCACCGCGCCGTTGAACAGCACAAGGTCCAGTTCGCCGTCGTCCATGGCCTCGACATCGGCGTATTTGCCGTCCACGGCGATGGGCCACAGGCGGATGTCCGCCAGTTCCGCCACGTCGAGAATGAAGGCGTCGGTGTCGAGCACGGCCACGTCGCAGCCGCCGCAGGCCGCGCCCCAGTAGATGGCGATCTGCAGCTTCTTCTTTTCCGTTGTTTCAGCCATGGGTCACCTCCCGGACGACGGGGGCGTCGGGATGGGTTCCCGGCTCGAGCGAAAGATCCGGCGGAAGTTCCAGCGGCCCGAGTTCCTTCAGTTCGGCCGTCATGGTGTCCACCAGCCGGGCGAAACGCTCGCCCTCGCTGGCGCTGACCCACTCCAGGCGCAGCCGCTGTTTTTCGATCCCGTAAGAAACCATCAGTCTCTTGAGCAACTGGAAGCGCCGGTAGGCCTTGTCGTTGCCTTCCAGGTAATGGCAGTCTCCGGGATGGCAGCCGCAGATCATCACCCCGTCCGCGCCCGAGGCGAAGGCCTGCATGACGAAGGTCGGATCGACACGGCCCGAACACATGACGCGGATCACCCGCAGGTTCGGCCGGTGTTTGATACGCGCGGTTCCCGCCAGGTCGGCGCCCGTGTACGAGCACCAGTTGCAGAGAAAACCGACTATGGTTGGCTCGAACTCCATGCCAGGACTCCTTCGATCTGTTCAAGGATCTGCTCGTCGGTGAAATGGCGCGCGGCGATGGCCCCGCTGGGGCAAGCGGCGACACACGTGCCGCAGGCTTTGCAGAGCGCGCTTTGCACATCACTGCGGCCCTCGTCGGGGTCGTAGGCGATGGCGGTGTAGGGACACAGTTCGTTGCATACGCGGCACCCGGAGCACAGGTCGCCGTCGATCTGGGCGTAACGGGCGTCGACCTCGACCTTGCCCTGGGCGATGTAGCCCAGCACCATGGCCGCCGCGGCGCGGGCCTGGGCCACGGTATCGGGGATGTCCTTGGGCGACTGGCAGCAACCGGCGATGAACACGCCCTCGGTCGGCGTCGAGACCGGCGCCAGCTTGGGGTGGCTTTCAATGAACCAGCCTTCGACATCCTGGCTGATGCCCACCGTGCGCGCGACCTGATCGCTGTCGGCGCGGGCCTGCATGCCCACCATCAGCACCACCAGGTCGGCCGGGACATCGATGGTTTCTCCCGACAGCCTTTCCCGCACCTGAACCAGCAGGCCGCAGTCGTCGCCCGCCTCGGCGGCCCTGACCACGGGGTAGTCCTCCTTCTCGTACATCAGGAACATGGTCTTCAGTTCGGAAGTGCGGCGGTACAGATCCTCGCCGCCCTTGCCGAAACTGAGCATGTCGACGTACAGGTCGGTGACCATGGCCTCGGGCAGGGCGGACTTGATCTCGTGACCGTATTTCAAGGCCGTCATGCAGCAGACCCGCGAGCAGTAGGTGTGATACTTCACGTTGCGGGAGCCCACGCAGTGAACGATGGAGACATAACGCGGCACCCGGCCGTCGGCGGTTTCCAGCCGGCCCGAACGCAGCCGCTGCTCGAGTTCGAAGCTGGTGATCACGTCCAGATGCTTGCCGTAGCCCAATCGCTCGACGCGGGTGGCGTCGAACTCGTGGTATCCCGTACAGACGACCACGCTTCCCACCGGAAACTCCGTATCGGAGCCGTCCTGGTGGGTGACCGTGCCGGTGAAATTTCCCACGAATCCCTGCAGGTCCGTCAGGGTCGAACGAAGATGGACATCGATGCGGGGGTTGGTCTCGGCCTGGACGATTTTTTCGGCCAGCAGATCACGCGCCGAATCGAGATACGGGGCCGTCAGATCGACGCGGCCCACGTTGCCGCCCAGCCGGCCTTCCTGTTCGATCAGGTGCACGTGCTGCCCGGCGTCGGCCAGCTCCACCGCGACGGTCAATCCGGCGATGCCGCCTCCCAGGACCATGGTCGCCGGGGTGTAGGGGGCCTCCTGTTTCTCCAGTGGCTGGTGCCGGGCAACGCGGCGGACGGCGGCGTGGGTCAGGTCCGCCGCCTTGGCCGTGGCCTTGGCTGGGTCGTCGTGCACCCAGCTGCACTGCTCGCGGATATTGGCCATCTCCAGCATGAAGGGATTCAGTCCGGCGGCTTCGAGCGCCTTGCGGAAGGTCGGCTCATGCATGCGGGGGCTGCAGGCGGCGACCACCACGCGGTCCAGACCGTGCTCCTTGATGTCCTGGGTGATCATGTCCTGTCCGGGATTGGAGCACATGTACTTGTAGGTGCGGGCGCAGGCTACTTCGGGCAGGTCGGCCACCCGGTGGCAGACCCTTTCGGCATTGACCACCTTGGCGATATTCGTCCCGCAGTTGCAGATGTAGACGCCGATGCGGCACTCGTCGTTCATGTCGCCCTCCTCAGGCGGTCTGGGCGGCCGGCTGTGGCCGCTCTTCGGTTTCTTCTTCGGCCAGCAGGGCCTTCTCGCGCATGGTCGAGAAGTACATCGCCAGCGGCCGGTAGGCCATGTGGGACCATTTGCTGAACGGCACCTCGAGCACCAGCATGGGCACCACGCCCATCATGTGGGCGATGTAGACGACGTTGGCCGCCGTGGTCCACCCGCCACGGTGAAGAACGTGCTGGATGATGCCTGTCACCGACACCACCAGCAGTAGCACCAGGAAGATCCAGTCCGTTTCATGGCTGTGCTGATAGTGGGTCCAGGTCTTTCGCACCCGGCCGGCCAGGGCGTAGATCGTCGTTCCCACCAACCCGGCCGCGGCGAGGTAGCCGAAGGCGTGGGCCTTCCAGTCGATGGCCGGCCCGTGCTGCACCCGGTGCAGGAAGAACATGATCAGGATCAGCATGGTCAGATAGCTGAGCATCAGCACCAGATGCACCGCCCAGGGTTGTTTGCGGTCGCACTGGCTGTAGCGGTGCTGGGTGATGAAGTGCCAGGGCACCAGGAACAGCTGTTTGATGTATTCGCCCGGCGGAATCCTGACCTCCTTGTCGGCACCGACGGTGTACCACCACATGCGCACGCAGTTGATGCCCAGCAGGACCACCAGCACGCCCGCCATGACCCAGTCGAAGACGTGGATTTTTTCCGCCGGCAAAAACGCGCCCGGGCCGTCGTAGATGTTGATGTCGCCCTGCGCCATTCCGAACAGCGTCAACCCCAGCCCGGTCAGCAGCGCCACCAGCACGATGGCCAGCAGTTCCGCCTTCGCGCTGCGGTAGAACAGACCGGAGATGCCGGTGAAATCGTAGCGGGCGGTCAGCCAGCGCCGCATGCTCATCATCGTCTCGCCGGGTTCCGCGCCGCGGGGGCATTCCTCCGAACATTCGCCGCAGTAGTAGCACAGCCACGGCTCGAGGTTGCCCTGCAGCCGGGACGACAGCCCGAGCTGCAGGTAGCGCATGGATTTGCGGGGGAAGACGAATACGTCTCCGGAGAACGGACAGGTGGCGCTGCAGTTGCCGCAGTGGTAGCACTTCACCACGTCCTGGGCGCCGTACTTCTCCAGCTCGTCGATCAGGTGTGGGTTGGCTCGGATGGCCATGGCTCCTCCTGTGTTTTGATGCTCGCCAGACGGGCCGCGGTGTCGGCCGCCTCCTCCGGCGAAACCGAATCGCGGCCCACGCGGACCGAACCGCTGATGATGCTGCCCAGCACCCTTGCGGCCACGGCCGAGGCCTGGGCCACGGTATCGGGAATGTCCTTGGGCCCCTGGCAGACGCCCGCCACGTGGATGCCCCCGCGGTTGGTGGCCGTGGGGTCGGTGTTGTAGTTGAGTTCGGTGAACCAGCCGTCGCAGCCGGGATGGATGTCCAGCACCTTGGCCAGTCTCTGGGCGCCCCGGGCGGGCTCGAGGCCCACCGCCAGCAGCACCATATCCACCGGGAATTCCCGGATGCGGTCGTGGACGACGTCTTCGCCACGGATGACCATGCCGTCGGTGCCGGCCTCGATACGCGCGGTGCGGCCCCGGACCACGAACACGCCCTCGTCCTTGATGCGTTCGAAGAACTCCTCGTAGCCTTTGCCGAAGGCGCGCATGTCGATGTAGAACTGGTAACAGGCGGCGTCGGGAAGCTTTTCCTTCACCAGATGCGCGAACTTCAGCGAATACATGCAACAGACGCGCGAACAGTAGGGGTTGTGGTTCTGGTCCCGCGAACCCACGCAGTGGATGATGGCCACGCTGCGCGGCGCCGGGGCCTCGGTGTCGAACACCCACTCCTCCTGTTTGGTCTTGCGTTTGCGACGTGCGGTGCGGGTCACGATGCGTCCGCCGGTGGGGCCGGAGGCGTTGGTCAACCGCTCGAATTCGAGGGCGGTCAGCACGTTGGGCAGCTTGCCGTACCCGTAGCGCTCGATGAGCTCTGCGTCAAAGGTGTCGAAA
This sequence comes from Candidatus Krumholzibacteriota bacterium, assembly GCA_039714075.1. Taxonomy (GTDB): domain Bacteria; phylum Krumholzibacteriota; class Krumholzibacteriia; order LZORAL124-64-63; family LZORAL124-64-63; genus JAGLCY01. Next base: position 7,246 of record JBDLKA010000034.1, read on the forward strand.
CCGGTGGCCACCACGATGTTGCCCACCGTCAATTCCTCCGAATGCGGCTCTTCATCCAGGTGGATGGCGTCCTTGGGACACTTTTTCACGCAGGCCCCGCACTTTTTGCCTTCGGATTTGACCCACAGACAGTTTTCCCCGTCGACCACGTAGGAATTCGGGATGGCCTGGGGAAAAGCCATGTAGATGGCCTTGCGCTCGACGATGCCTTCGTCGAATTCGCTGGGCACCCGCACCGGGCAGACGTCGCGGCAGGCGTGGCAGGCGACGCAGGCCTCGGGATCGACACGGCGCGCCCTCCGCAACACCCGCACCTTGTATTCACCCGCCACACCGCCGACGTCCTGCACCTCGGAGCAGTTCAGGATGTCGATGTTCTCGTGCTGCCCCGCCGCCACCATTTTCGGGGTCAGGATGCAGGCCGCGCAGTCGAGGGTAGGAAAGGTCTTGTCGAACATGGCCATGTGGCCGCCGATGGTGGCGGCTCGTTCGACCAGGTGCACCTTGTGGCCGGCGCCGGCGATGCGCAGGGCCGTTTCGATGCCGGCGACCCCGGCGCCAATGACCAGGGTATCGGGATGGACCGGCACGCGGGCCGGTGTCACCGCCAGCCCGAACGGTACTCCGTGGACGGCGCAGGCGACCGCCGCCAGAGCGGAGTTTTCGGCCGCGCCCGTGGCGGCCCCGACCTCTCCGAAGGAAGCCAGCCGGACAAGCTCGGGATCTCCGCCGGCCATGACCATGGCCCGGGTGAAGACAGGCTTGTGTCCTCCGGGAGTGTCGCCCGCGATGACGACCTCGGTCAGTTGGAGACGCTGGATGGTTTCAGCCAGGATTTTCGGATCGGGTCTGGCCTCGGGGTCGAGCTCTTCCACGGCCGCCACGTCCGGGAGCTCACGGGCGAAGGCCATGATCCGGGGGATATCCAGTCCGTCAAGGCGGCCGGTGTCGGCGTGTGAAAAGAAGATGCCGATTTTTTTGGGGGACGCGGTGGGGGCCATGATGGTCGCGGTCCTTTCTCGGGCGTGCCCATGACCGGGCGTGTGCCGGTGCCGCGAGAATCCGCTCCCTGCTTTGTCGTGGTGGCGTCCTTCGCTGTCGGGTGATCCTTCTAGGTTGTCGACCTTCATCAGTTGGGGCGCGAACCCTCGGGATTACTTGAATCCTTACTGAAAAGCCTACTGAAAGGTTGTTAATTATTCAAGCAAAAATAATAAAAAATTAACGAACAAAAGGACGAAAAACCGACCTTTGGGTGGGAAATTGGAAAAACACACCTCAAAATAGGGTTTTTTTGGGGATATTTTTGTTAAAGAGTTAACATTTTATATTAAACACCAAATTGTTCAAAACGTTGTGAACCCTTATTTTGCGGGATCGGTGGGAAATTTGTCCCCAAAATCTTCCTTTGGGCAATTCCTGGTATAATTCCACGATGTGCCCTGGGGTCCGGTGGGGCCGGAAAACATCCCCTCGCCTTGCCGATCTAGCCGAACACCTTCCGCAAAAGCTCCGTGGTGCGCGCCGCGGGGTCGTCGCGGATCTTTTTCTCTTCCCCTTCGAGGATCAGAAAGATTCCGTCCACCGTGCGCTCGGTAATGTAGTCGTCAAGATCGACGGCTTCGGGTTTGGCGATCGGCAGCATGTTGTAGCGGGCGACCAGGTCTTCGTGGATCCGGTAGACCCCGACCTCTTTCATCGAGGAAATGACGATCGGCTGAAATCGCGCCATGAGCTCGGAGCTGGTCTGGCGGCGGAAGTATTCGGTGGCGGCGTTGTCCTCGCCGTTGAGGATGCCGAAGGCGTCGGAAATACTCATCCTGGTGATCGAATCCCAGAACACCTCGACGGCCTCGGCCGAGGCCTTTTCCGCCGCCCGGTTCATGCTGAGTTCAAACTGATCCACCTGCGACCCCAGGCCGATGTCGCGGATGGCCTTGGCCACGCTGTCGTATTGTTCGGGCAGGGCGACGCGAATGGCGGCGTTGCCGTAGAACCCGTCCACGGCCGAGGTGGTATTCGTGGAGCGCTCGGTGCCGATGCGCAGCGCTTCCTTGAGGCCGGCGGCCACGGTCTCGCTGTCCAGGGGCTTGTTCAGAATCCGGTCCAGGGATTCGGCGTTGAACCCGGCGCAACCGGAGACCAGTAGGCAGGCGATGGCCAGGGCGAGGATCCGTCGTGTCTTCATTTTGGTCCGTCCTTTCGGGAAGGGTGGAATTGTGCCCTTCATTTTTCGGGTTGTCCATTCATATGCACGAAAGGATGGTTTCGGCGGGGGCATTTTTATCATCCAGGGCCCCGGATGTTCCACGCTCGGCCACTCTCGGGAATAGACGATCAATTGAGTTCACTTCTTGCTGGGGGAATATGGTTTTTCAACGATCATTCCCAGCACAGGAAAGGCTGACATGAACTTCCCGAAGAGACGAACCGTCCTTTTGATCACCTTGGCCGTTCTCGTTCCCTTGTCCGCAAATGCCGGGCCTTTTTACGGGGGACTCAACTTGGGATACACCGGAGGCTTGGGCATCCAGGCCACCGGCAGTTTCATGGATTTCACCCGCGACCTTCCCTTGTCCGCGCGGTTCACCCTGGGCTACAACTCGGCCAGTCCCGGCGACCCGTACGCTGCGCGGCAAATATTCATCAACGACAATACCAACGGCGACCCGGAAAAAAGCGCCAGCACCTGGCAGTTCCGTTTCGATCTGATGTTTCCCGCTTTCGAACTCGGGCCCCAGACCCTCTATCTGTTCGCCGGGCCCCGCCATGCCAAGTATACGGCCAACTTCAATTATATAGGCGGCAACGAGAACTTCGACGTGACCAGCAACACCTGGGGCGCCGGACTGGGATTCGAAAGCTGGTTCGCGGTGGGCGGCACGTCGGATTTCGTTCTGCAGGTAGGTGCGGATTGGTATGCCGAATCCGAACTGTCCGGCCACGATACCACCTATCTTCCGAGTGGCGACCACGTCAATCCCCGGGACGGATATGACTACAATTCGGCCGACGACGCAATCGACCAGCCGAGCCTGGAATTGCTGGCGATGATGGGGATGCGCTTCGGGTTTTGATAGCCGCCGATTTCCCACCATTATCCTGGGTTGAAGTGGCCGTCATTCGCGAGTAGATTGGTCGGATTCGGCCTTGGTATTGGACTCAAACCCGGAGATGACGAGCCATGAATAATGCGATCAGGCCCTTGTTGGTTCTTGCGGCCCTGTCCCTTCTCGTTCTTGCCGGCTGCGGCGGCGGAGAACCGGCCGATACGGCGGCCGGCGGACCGCCCACCCCGCAGCACAAGAACATGTTCGGCGGCATGCCGAAGGTCATGGAGTCGGCCGACAATCCCCTGACCGACGCCAAGATCGAGCTGGGCCGCATCCTCTATTACGAGCCCCGCATGTCGGTCAGCAATGACATTTCCTGCAACAGCTGCCACGTGCTGGATGAGTTCGGCGTGGACGGGTTGGCCACCTCGCCCGGCCACGACGGCACCCTCGGCGCCCGCAACAGCCCGACGGTCTACAACGCCGCCAATCACATCGCCCAGTTCTGGGACGGCCGCGAACCCACGGTCGAAGCCCAGGCCAAGGGCCCGATCCTCAACCCGGTCGAGCACGGCATGGCCTCAGCCGAGGCTGTTGAAGAGGTTCTGCGAGGCATTCCCGAGTACGCCCCCTTGTTCGAGGCGGCATTTCCGGGCGAGGAAGAGCCGGTCACCTTCGACAACGTGGCGATGGCCATCGGCGCCTTCGAGCGCAAGCTGACCACCCGCGGCGACTGGGACCGCTGGCTGGCGGGCGACGGCAACGCCATCACCGTTCAGGAGCGCCGCGGCCTGGACACCTTCACGGAAATCGGCTGCACGACCTGCCACATGGGTCCCAACCTGGGCGGATCGTTGTACCAGAAAATGGGATTGGTGGAGGCCTATCCTTCCGAGGACAAGGGTCGCTCGGAGGTAACCGGCAACGCGGCCGAGGAGTACTTCTTCAAGGTGCCGTCCCTGCGAAACATCGCCGAGACCGGTCCCTATATGCATGACGGCTCGCTCGAGTCCCTGGAAGAGGTCGTGCGGATCATGGCCAAGCACCAGCTCGGCAAGCCCGTGACCGAGGCGCAGGTCGCCGACATGGTGGCCTTCATGAAGAAGCTCACGGGCAAGTTGCCGGCGGAGTACATTACCGAGCCGAAGTTGCCGGGGATGTCGTAGGTGAAATCCTGAGGCGGAGCGTTCGAAGAGCCAAACATCAAAATGAGGTGTCCCCGGGGGCACCTCATTTTTTCATATCATCATGGTGGCCGGCGTTTCTTTCTGCCGGACCAGTGAAACCATGATAGGATTTTGGGGTAAACGTCCCACGGGAATTGGGAAATCACAAAACGAGTGAAAAATTGAAATCCCCCATGATACAGAATGTCAGATGGTCAAGTGGTTCACGAATCCCACTGTGGCTCCAGTCCGCCCTGATGGTTCTTTTATTTTTTCCATCCAACAAAGCGGCCGCGGCCCCATTGGAAACGGAAAGGGCGGCCGCATTCCTTCAGGGTATGCTTGATCACCCGGACTCCATGAATGCGTTCATCAGCGACGAAGATCAGATAACATCCCGACGTTTGGGCATCAGTTATCCCGAAGCCCCCTGCAAGCCGTTGATCTCCTGGGGTCTTTCTGTGGAGGACCACGCCCGATTGCTTCGGGACGGTTTGGACGGCCAGTTCAACATCGAGGAACTTGATGGCCGGTTTTCCCGTCTGGTCCTTTTCCCCGGCGACAGCACCGCGACCCGGAGCTGGGATTTTCAGGACGGCATGGTGGTTTCCTCGATCCTCCATCGGACGCGGGAATGGAAGCAGATCGACTCGCCCCACTTCCGTTTCTTCATCAGCGACACCGCGCTGTTCCATCCCGCCAACATTGAGGCGCTCGAATCATTTCTGACAGACACGGCCTCGCTGCTGGGCATGTCGGACGCCGACCTGGACCGGCTTTCCCGGGAGAAGATCTACTACTGTTTCTGCAGCAGCCAGGAGGAGATTCGCGAGCTCACCGGGTATGTCGCACGGGGCATGTATGTGGTTTCCCACGACATCATCGTGTCGACCTATAGCGCCCACTTTCATGAGCTGGCGCACCTTTTGATGAACTACAAGCTCCAGCGGCCTCACCTGTATACGCACCCCCTGTTTTTGGAGGGGTTCGCCGTCGCGGTCGGCGGGCGGGGCGGCAGGTCGCCGGATATTATGCACCAGTTAGGCCTGTCCATTCATCGGGAGGGGTGGGTGTCGCTGGAAGAATTGTTGGATGCCCAAGGGTTCTATTCGTTGAATGCATCAATGTCCTATCCCGGCAGCGCACCCTTCAATCGGTTCCTCCTGGAAGAGCTGGAGTCCACGGACTATTTGGTGCTTTATGAACGATACGGGGGAGACGCCCCATCGGTCATGCGAATGAAGATCGACCAAGCGGAGTTGCCGACAGAAAAGTCCTGGCGAAAATATCTGGAGGAACAGCCGGCTGAAGGCGCGATCGGACCCGGAGCCGTCGGGCTTGAGACGAGAAGCGGCCCGGTGGCGTTCCATCCGCTTTCCGACGGCGCGCACTTCGGATTCGCGGTTTTCGGCACGACGCTGGCGATTGCAGGACCACCTTCCGCGGAGTACCGCAGCTTTCTTTACGAGGATTTTTTTGAAAACGCACCCTATGCCGGACAGCGGTATCTGATCAGGGCCTCGGCGGGAGAAGTCGGTGTGTATGACCTCTTTACGAACACGATGATCGCGCACTACGCATCGGGATTCTCGGATGACCTTTCGGAAATCCCGGTTGTCGACGGCCGGTTCCTTTTTCACGTTGACCGGTCGGTATTTCCCGATGACCTGGGAGCTGTCGAGTGTCGGTTCATTGAATAATGACCGGGGCGATGAAGGTCTAGTTGACCACATCCATCCTGAGGCGCCTGCCTGCGACGCGGCGCGATTGCCAAGCACGCACTCCCAGCAGCAACAGGGGCATCGATACCCAGACCGCGATCCTGGCGGCCGCGAACTCCGCGTACATAAAATTCATGAGCACGAAAACAAGCGCGACGGCGCCCGAGAGAAGACCCAAACCGATGCGTTTGGCGGTCTGTTCGTTGGTATAGGCCAGCGAAAAGGGCATGATCATCACGAAGGGCTGAAGGAATGAAACGATGATTTCCACCTGAAAGCCGAGCACCAGGCAGTCGAGGGCGATGATGTGGGGCGCCACCCCCATGAAAGCGGCCTTGGCAATGTACAGGGCCAGGACGGGGGCCAGGATCAGTCCCCGGATCATTCCACGCTGGGCCTTGAGAAGCCCGCCGGTTTCAAGGTCGGACAGGCCCACGATCCACAGGGCCTTGGGCGTGCTGCTGAAGGAGGCCAGGAATATCACCGTGGCGGCCATCAACGTGAGGAAGTGCGTGTTGCGGATGGCCAGCAGGGCGGTGAAGCGTACGTCTTCGGGGTTTAAATCCAGGGGCACGATCTTATCCATGCCGAAGAACATGAACCCCATCATCAAGGGCATGGTGGCCATGCCGCCGATGAACCGCCAGTCTTCGCGCAGGTGGCTTTCCAGGAGGCGGCGGACCACCCAGCCCTCACGCCCGGGCATCAGGGGCCGGACCAACCAGGAAACGACGGCCGAATAGTGCCAGCGTGAGGGTCGTTTCTCCACCGGTTGGACTTCCTGCCCGGCTCCGGATGGGGCCATCAGGCGGAACCCCGCGGTGATCATCACCAAGGTCACGGTCACGCCAAGGGCGGCCATCGACCAGGAAAAGGCATCGACCTGCAGGTCGCCGAAGGCGGCGAACCACGTCAGGGGCAGGGCGTAGAGAACCCGGGAATGCTCCATGAACCAGGGATGCAGGCGCTGTAACATGAACCCCAGCAGCCACAGGACCAGGAAGGTGTTTCCGTCGGCGACCAGGGCGGCCAGACGCTGGGCGCGGCGGCGGCCCCGGAGTCGTACGACCAGAGCCAGGGCGGTTCCCACGCCGAAGGTCACCCCGAGGGTCTGGATCGTCAACCCGGCGGCCAGGGTCACGGCGGAAATCAACGGTGGGCGGCCGGTGATGGCATAGACCAGCAGGGGAACGGTCCCCAGGGCCAGGGTAATCTGCAGTGCCGGCTTGAGGATGGTGCCGAGCCGGGCCAGGAGCAGTTCCCGCGCGGTGACCGGCCACCATCCGATGGCCAGGAAGTCGTCGTCCACCAGCAGGGACGGGCCGGCCAGGCTGACCACCATGTTCACCACCAGCAGCCAGTGCGCTCCGACAAGGATCAGGACTCCCCAATGGGGATGATGGTCGGCCGGGTCGATCAACATGGTCAGCGACAGGAAAACCGAACCAAGCGCCGTAATCACGATGAAGATCGTGCGCCAGGCCGAGGCCGACATGGCCTGTTTGCGCCGACTGCTCTGGCGCAGGATTTCGTAGCTGCCTTCGGCGGCCTTTTCGATGCCGTGGTAAAGAGGCAGGACCACTTCGGGCCGTCCGCCCGCCGTTTTCACCAGGCGGGCGAAGATTCGGCTGATCAACCGGCTCACGAGGCGGCCTCTTCCTGGCCGTCGGTCAGTTCGAGGAAGATGTCCCGCAGGCCGGCGCCCGCGTGACTGTCGCGCAGATCGCTCAACGGTCCTTCGTAACGCAGGCAGCCCTCGTGGATCAGGATCACGTGCTCACACAACTCCTCGACCTGCTGCAGGATGTGGCTGGAGTAGACCACGGTGCGCCCGGCGGCGGCTTCCTTCTTCAGCAGGGCACCCAGGCGCTTCTGGCTCTTGACGTCCAGTCCGTCCATGGGTTCGTCCAGGAACAGGACATCCGGTTTGTGAAGCAGGGCCGCGGTCACCAGGATCTTGCGCCGCATGCCCTTGCTGAAGGTGCCGAGACGGTTGTTGCGGGCCTCGGCCACTTCGAAGTGTTCCATGTATTCGGTGGCGCGCCGGGAAATGACCGCATCGTCCAGGCCACGGATCTTGCCGGCCAGCTCGAGATATTCGTCCGCGGTCAGGCCCTCGTAGAGGGAGCCGTGTTCGGGGACGTAGCCCAGGCTGCGGCGCACGTCCTGGCCCTGGGTGAGAATGTCGTAACCGGCCACCGTGGCGGTGCCGCTGGTGGGAGCCAGCAGGGTGGTCAGCATGTTCAGGGTGGTGGTTTTGCCGGCGCCGTTGGGACCCAGCAGGGCGATGATTTTCCCGGCGGGGATGGTCACCGTGAGGTTGTCGACGGCGGTTAGGGAATCGAAGGTTCTCGTGAGGCCTTGAAGCTGGATCATGGAAGTTTATTTCTCCTGAAATATTTGAGGACGCGGTACAATCAGGGTAAATCATATACCCGGCAAAGGAAAAAATATTGTGATACGTCCTTCAACTCCAAATGATTGGGAACCTCTTTTCATTTTGTACAGTACCATCTTCCGGTCGTATATCGAGGAAATTTGGGGTTGGGACGAAGACTGGCAGCGCGCCCGCTTCACGCAGGATATGGAGTCATCGGTCACATCGGTTGTGGAGTTTGCGGGAGAAACGGTCGGATATGTGCAGACCGAAACGGACACGAAGCGACTTTACCTCAGGAACATCGGGCTGTTTCCCCATGTCCAGGGGAAGGGAATCGGAACCGGTCTGGTTAAAGGGCTTCAGCGGCAGGCCGCGGATTTGGGGGTTCCGGTTGCGTTGTCGGTATTTCGCACGAACCTGCGAGCCCGGGAATTTTACGATCGGCTTGGTTTTGAGAAGACCGGGGAAACCGAAACCCATATCGAGATGGAATGGCGCCCGGCCTGAAAGTTCCTGTACATAGAGGGTTTTTAATTTATGTCACAAGGGGGGAGTAATTTTGTTTCGGTCAACGGCGATCCTCATCTGTACTTTTTCGACAATAATTTTTTTATCCGGATGTTCAGTGTTTTGGGACCAATTGATTTGTGAAGATCCGGAAATTGTCTATTCAAGCCTTTACCAGGATCCACCCGACAACACCGTCTGGGTATTTCAGGAACTCTCGGGTGGAGTTCAATGCGATGGGGAAAAGGAGCAACCCCCGGACACTGTGCGCTTGTTTTTGGACAATGGAATTGCTGTTTATGATTTCTATTCCGGTGGCCCGGGGGTGGTTTGCTTGGCCTGCAGTTGTCCAGACTATGTTACCTGGCACTACGTTCTGATCGCCGAAGTAGATGTCCCGTTCGTGGCCGAATTCGGGTACGTGCCGGAGTCAATGTAGTTTGAGTTCCTTAATGGAAGGAATCCAATGAGACATCGGGTATATCCAATCTTCGTTTTTTCTCTTCTGTTCTTCATCTGCACCACAACGTTGGCCTGGGAAACTGAATTCGAAGAGGTTCTTCGGTTCGAGGGTCACCAGAAGGGCGAAAACCTGCGTGGCTGGGGCGGGGGGCCACGTGCGACGATTCACGTCGACACAACGGTGGTTCATGGAGGGGACTTCGCGGTTCGGCTGGAGCGCAACGCCCAAAGCGAAAACAGTTTCACCACGATAACCAAGACTATTCCCCTCGATTTCACCGGCAAGTGGATCGAACTGCGTGGCTTCCTTCGCACCGAAGGCGTCACCGGGTTTGCCGGCCTCTGGATGCGGGAAGACGGTCCGGGCGGCATGGTCCAGTTCGACAACATGCAGGGGAAAAACCTCAAGGGTACTACCGAATGGACGGAATACGCGATTCGGCTGAAACTGGACAGCAAAGCCACCGACCTTTTCTTCGGTGTCCTGGTTTCGGGCGAGGGCTCGGCCTGGGCGGACGATTTGGAACTGATCGTCGACGGCAAGCCCTTTCACCAGGCACCAAAACGGGTCATTAAAAAAACCATTCTGGACACTGATCAAGAGTTTTCCGTCGGTTCCGGAATTTCGGTTTCACAGCTTACGGAAACACAAATTGAAAATGTGGCACTGTTGGGTCAGGTGTGGGGATTTCTGAAGTACCACCATCCTCGGGTCGCAGCAGGCGAAATTCACTGGGACTTCGAGCTGTTCCGGGTGCTTCCCAAAGTCCTGGATGCCACCGATCGCCAGACCTGCAATTCTGTCCTGGGGGAATGGGTGGAAAAGATCGGTGTGCCCGACAGTTGCGACCCCTGTGCTCAGGCCCCCGAGAACGCACACCTGTCGTCTGACCTGGGCTGGATTAAGGACGCCGAATTACTTGGCACGGAGTTGTCGGGCCAGTTGCAAGGCATTTTCAAGAACCGGTTAGCGGGTGGCGAACAGTTTTATTTGTCCACCGCCCCCCGGGTCGGCAACCCCATCTTCGATCGGGAGCTCACCTACTACAATCGGGAGTTGCCCGACTCCGGTTATCGTATTCTGGCGTTGTTGAGATTGTGGAACATCATCGAGTACTGGTTTCCGTACCGGGACCAGATAGACACGGATTGGGAAGCACTCCTCCCGGAGTTTATTCCGCTATTTGTTGCCGCGGATTCCTGGGACGCCTACCGGCTTGAACTTTTCGCATTTACCGCCCACATCCGGGATTCCCATGCCAATCTCTGGCCGGAAATCGGCCTCCGGCCCCCGAGAGGCAAATGCAACTGGCCCGTCGAGGTACGGTTCATCGAAGGAAAGGCCACCGTTGCCGCCTTTACAGATTCGGTTCAGGGGCCGGGTTCAGGCCTGGAGATTGGGGATATCATCGAAAACATTGACGACCGGCCAATCAATTCTCTAGTCGAGGAATGGTCTCCTTATTATTGCGCCTCGAACAAGGCGACCATGCTGAAGGATATCGCCCGGTTCATGTCTCGCGGCGAGTGCGGCGAATGCACGGTGGGAATCGACCGACGTGGGAAAAAGAAAGTCATCGCCGTAGACCGGGTTACGAGTCAACGAATGAATTGGGTCCCTCACGACAGGGAAGGGGAAACGTTTCAGCTTCTTTCCGACGAGGTGGCCTACATGAAATTGTCGAGCATTCGGATTGAAGACGTCGCGGGATATATCGAACAAGCCGCAGGCACTCGTGGCCTGGTAATCGATATCCGCAACTACCCGGGTGAATTCGTGGTCTTCGCCCTGGGTTCGCGACTGGTCAAGGAACCTACGGCGTTTACGCGCTTCACCAGGTGTGACCCTGTCAACCCGGGGGCCTTTATCTGGAGCGACCCCCTGTTGCTCCAACCGGAATCACCCGGGTATGGGGGAAAGGTGGCGATCCTGGTCAACGAGGTTTCGATGAGCCAGTCCGAATACACAGCGATGGCGCTTCGGGCAGGCCCCCAGGCCGTTGTTGTCGGAAGCACGACCGCGGGGGCGGACGGAAACGTGTCGCGGATTCCCCTGCCGAGTGGCCTGAAGGTGATGATGAGCGGCATCGGCGTCTTCTATCCCGACAAAACCCCGACCCAGCGGGTGGGCATCGTTCCGGATATTCTCGCAACCCCGACAATCGAGGGTGTCCGCGAAGGCCGGGACGAGGTTTTGGAAGCGGCGCTGCGGCATATCATCGGCGACGAAGCTGACGAAAACATGATCCGCGGAATGGCCGGGGGATTTTGATCTGGCTCAATTACCAATCGGGGTTGCTGCGGCTGTTTCTGGTAAACCTGTTCCGCGCGGTGGTGGTGTTTTTTTCAGTTTATGTCCTCTTGGCCTTTATGGGATCAGATGATGATTTGCAGCAAATATCGTGGTCGGTTGCGGGAATGTTTGTCCTGGTCGTCCTGGATTCCGTTTTGCCGTGGTCCCTTTTGGTGGCGACTCTATTCACCGTGGGGCCGAGAGCGCATTTCAAGGAATTATCGGCATTGAACTCCGTGGGGTTTTCGATGCTCCAGATAATGTGGCCCATGTTGGGCGTGGGGGTTCTGGCAACGGTTTCTTCCGCAGTGCTGCGACTGTCGGGTGTCTTGCCCGGTGGCCCGCCCCTGCTGTCAACAGCAGCGGAACAAACCGCCTTTCACGCCAAGATGGCCTACCCGCTGGTCAACCTGTTTGCGGTCGTCGCGGGGGTCATCCTGGCGTCTTCGCCCATCCGGAAATCGATTTACGGAGGATTCCTGCGGGCCCTGTTGTTTGTTTTTGCGTTCAACGTGGTTGCGGGCGTGGCCCAGGCGCTGGGACGGCAAGGAGTGTGGCATCCGGTATTGGCCGGATGGTTGGGAAGCATAACTGCTGCCGCGTTGTTGCTTGCCTTATGGTACAGGGCGCGATTGTAGTCGAGAATACCAACGTTCCTGCTATTCCCCCGCACCCTCCACCAACGATTTCCCCAGCTCGAAATCATACAACGTCTGCCGCCGCAGGTCGGCCCCCGACAGGCGGTAGCTCACGAAGGCCGCCAGATAACTGCGCCGGGCCTGCACCAGGCGGTCCCGGTTGTCGGCCAGCGCCTGGCTGGTGATGTCGCCCGCTTCGAACCGCTGCCGGCTGATGCCGTAGCTGCGCAGGGCGATGTCCAGCGAGCGGCCCAGCACATCCAGCCGGCGCTTGGCGCCTTCGAACTCGGCCAACGTGGCCTGCACCTGGCGGGCGATGTCCCGGTGCAGGTCTTCTTCATCGAGCAACCGACGCCGAACGGCGACTTCGGCCGAGGCCACTTCCTGCTTGTTCACACCCGAATCCCACAAGGGGACACTGAGGCTGAAACGCACGCCGCGGTTGCCGGGCCGCCGCTTCAGGTCTTCCCAACTCGACTCGACCAGGTCGCCCATGCCCGTGTCTTCAAGAAGCGGATCACTGATGCCCGTCAGGTTGTAGAACGCGCTCAGCTCGCCCTTCAGGTGGCTGCGGGCGTTGGTTTCGGTCACCGTGATTTCCGAGCTCCGGATCCGGTCCTGGATGTCGTTGATTTCCGTGCGATGGGCCAGGGCGTGGGACAGGGCCAGACCGTGGTCCACCTCGAAGATCCCGGGGGTGAGATTGGCCTCGGCGCGGATCGGCTGCACCATGGGCAGTCCCACCAGCAGGCGGAAGCGGTCGGCGGACAGGATCAGGTCCGATTCGCGACCCAGAAGGTCGTTGCTGGCGCCGGCCAGATCGACCTCCATCTGCAGGGCTTCCACCTCGGGGATGAGCCCGGCATTGTACTTGCGCTTGGCCAGATCGAAGTTCTGTTGCTGGCGCTCCAGGGCGTCGCGGGCGATGGCCAATTCCTCCTGGGCCTCCACCAACATGTAGAAGGCCGCGGTCACCTGGAAGGAGAGGTCGAGTTGTCCCCTCTGATAGGCGCGCCGGGCCAACCGGTGGCCGATTTCCGCCTTTTCCAGACCCAGCTTCAATTCGTTGGGTGTGAACAACGGTTGGCGAAGGCTGACCTCGTAGCTGTTGAAAAACGTACGCTGTTCCTGGGTCTGCTCCGAAGCCTGATCGTAATACGAATCATCCTGCTGGTAGAGATGCCCGGAAAGGCTGACCTCTCCATCGGTGGGCAGCGGCTGGCTGAGCTGGAGGATGGCGCTCACCTCGCGGCTGCCGTAGCTGTCGTATCGCGGCAGATCGCCGGGCACCTGCACCCGCTGCACGCCTTCCTCCAGTTCGGGCAGGGAAAACCGGGCGTCGGCGCGGGCTCCGAACCGCCCCTTGGCCGCGGCCACATCGTGTTCGGCTCCCGCCAGACTCAGGTCCAGCACCTGGGCCGAATGACTTTCGTCCAGGGCCAGGAGAATGGCCTGGGAAAGGTCGAGCGTCAGGGTGTCGCCGGACGCGGACGCGGACGCGGCCAGCAGCGGAATCAACAGGGTCGTGCTTGCAATAATCATCATTCGTACCTGAGACATTCGATGGGGTTCAAGGAAGCCGCCCGGCGGGCCGGGACATACCCGAAGGTGATGCCCACGGCAGCCGATACGCCGAACGCGAGGATGATCGAAAAGGGAGAAACAACCGTGACCCAGCCGGCGGCCGCGCTGATGACCCAGGCCAGGCTCACACCCAGCACGATGCCCATCAGCCCGCCGATGATGCTGACCGCCGCGGCCTCCACCAGGAACTGCCGCATGATGTTGCTGCGGGTGGCGCCCATGGCCAGCCGGATGCCGATTTCACGGGTTCTTTCCAGCACGCTGGCCAGCATGATGTTCATGATGCCGATGCCGCCGACGAGCAGCGAGATGCCGGCGATCGCCCCCATGATCAGCGAAAAGATCCGCTGGGTGGCCTGGCGCTGCCGGATAAGCTCCAACGGGACGACAACCTGATAGTCGGGTGCATCCTGATGCCGACGTTTGAGCAGCCGGCCGGCCAGTTCGGCGACCGGTTCCAGCATGGCGATGTCCGGCACCTGGATGATCATGCGGTCCAGCTCCCGTTCCCACCGCTTGCGATCGGTGCGGACCAGGGCGCAGCTCAGGGGGATGCAGATGTCGCGGTTGGTGGCACGCACCAGTCCGTCCTGATCGTCATCACCGGCACCGCCGCCGGCGAACACTCCGATGATCTCATACCATACGCCGGAAATTTTCACGAAGCTGCCGATCGGTTCGTCCAGCCCGCACAACTCCCGCGTCAATCCCGACCCGATGACCGCCACGCGCACGGCTTCCTGGTTTTCGAAAGCCGTGAAAAACCGGCCGGACAACAGGCGTTCGCGCCTGACCAGGGGCAGGTCGGGGGTCGTTCCCACCACTGAAATGCGAAGCTGCTGTTTGCCCTGCACGGTTTGTTCGGACACGGCCATGGGTACGACCGCGGTAATGGCAGGGGTGAGCTTCCGCAAGGCCGCGGCATCACCGAGCGACAATCCCCGGCTATTGGGGGGCGAGTCTTCCGTGCCCGGGGAATCAGGCAGGTCCTGGTGCATGACCACGATGTTGTCGATGCCCAGGGATTCGAACTGGGAAAGGGCTTCGCTCTTGGCGCCTTCGCTGATCGAAAGCATGGAAATGACAGCGGCCACGCCGAAGACCACGCCCAGGGTGGTCAGGAATGTGCGCACCCGATGGTCCTTCAAGCCGGAAACGGCAAGTTGGACTTCCTGGATCATGAGCCGGCGCCGTTCTCGTCGCCGGGACGGACCAGCAGCAGCACATCGCCGGCATCCACCCCGGTTTCGATGATCACGTCGTCCTCGCCCACGGGACCCAACTGCACCGACTGCGATTTTCCGCCCTGGCGATACACGACGGGACCGTCCTCTTCCTGGAAAACGGCCTCCAGCGGCACGTGGGTAACGTCGTCAAATTCCTGATGGATGATCCGGCACTGGGCGGTCATGCCGGGCAGCAGCGAGGTCACATCCCCCTCGAGCAGGATGTCCACGTCGAACACCTTGATCTTGTCCTTGTCCTCATCGCCTTCCTGGCGGGCCAGGGGCGAGATGCGGGTGACCTTGCCCGTGAGCGTGCGGTCCTGGAGGGCGTCGATGGTCACTTCAGTGGGCTGGTCCAGGGCCAGGCGATGGATGTCCACCTCGTTCACCCAGGTGTTGACCAGGAAGGAGGAAAGATCCGGCAGTTCCATGATGCTCAGGCCGTTCCACACCCGGTCCCCGACCCGGATTTTCCGGCTGCCGGACTGGGTCCAGATCTTCTTGTGCACCACCATTCCCGAATCCGGGGCCAACACGGTCATTTTCAGGAGGTTTTCCTGGGACTCTTCCAGGTCCAGCCGTTCCTTGCGTGCCTTGACTTCCTTTTCAGTGAGCATGGCGGCCGCGATGTCTTTCTGGGCCGCCAGGTCTTCGCGTGCTTCCTGCAGGTCCAGTTCCGAGCGGCGCAGATCCAGTTCCTGCTGCCGCTGTCGCGATTTGCTTTCGAACTTCATGGCCTCGGCCTGCAGCTTGGCTTTTTCCAACGACAGTTCCTGCCGCTGCAGGGCGGCCTTCTTTTCGGCCAGGGTCTTGATGTTCGTCACGCGCTGGTTTTCGAGCTCGGCCATGGCGCCTTCGTAGGCGGCCTGACGTTCTTCGACCCTTTTTTCGAGTTGGTCGGTGTCGAAACGCGCCAATTCGTCGCCGGGTGAAACAATGGTGCCTTCGTCGATCAGGCTGGTGACATTGTTGTTCCACCCCGGAGGCGCAGGGATATGCTTGCTGTTTACGGCGGCCAGTTCGCCGACGGTTGTTGTCGTCACGACAAAGTGTCCCTGTTCGGCGGTGGCAACCGGAAGCGATGGCGAAGCGCCGCCGCCGGTCAACCAGATGAGCAGCATGGCCACCGCCACAGCGCCGGCCGTTCCCAGAATAAGGCGGTTGCGTGGGAAACCTGAATTGGCGCCGTCGCCCTTGTTCACGGGGAACCTCCCAGTTCGATGATCACACGGGCGGACATGCCCGATTTCAGGCGGGGATCGTCGTCGTCAATAGTGGCGGTCGCTTCGAAACGGCGCGCGACGCTGCCCTCCACCGCGGCCAGGGGCAATCGTCCGACATTATCCACTACCCCGGTGAAGGTCGCATCGGTGTAGGCGTCGAGAATGATCTGAACCTTCTGTCCGCGCCGCATGCGCCAACGGTCTTTCTCGTGCACGGTGAAGGTCACCTTCATGCCCGAAGTGTCGGAAATTTCCAGAACCGGGGCCTGCCGGGAAACCTCGTCTCCGGCCCGGTAGACCTTGACGCCTTCTTCGGTATATTCGCGATGGTAGACGACCATGCCGGCGGTCGGCGAGGTGACGAACAATTGGTCGAGATAGGTTTGCAGGCGGCGTACGCGGGCTTCCTGTTTGGTCGCCTTGAGGGTGGCCTGGGCGATTTCCAGGCTGTCGAGGGTGGCCTGCGCCAGGCTGCCGCGCCGGGCCTGCAGCAGGTCGATTTCCGCCTGCTTGCCCGCAAGCTCCGCTTTCGCGAGCACGGTCCGGGATTCGTACTGCTTGTTTTTCAAATCCAGCTGGGCCATCTCGCTGGCCAGCTGGGCCTTGTCGATACTGTTGCGGGTGCGAGTCTGGTTGGCCGCCCCTTGAGCTCGGGAACTGGCGACCGCCAGACGCATGACGTCGAGTTCATCGGAGTTTTGCTGGATGTATTTATCGAAATCGGAAGTGTCGAAGCGGATGAGGGTGTCGCCGTGGACAACCCGGGTGCCTTCGGGGATGAGCCAGTTGATCCTCTGACCGCCACCCCAGCCGGGGCCGTTCATGGTGACGGTGTTTGCCGCCGCGATCGTGCCGGCCTCGTTGAGATGGGTGACGGGGGTGGTGGCGTCGGGGTGGCGGATGGAGTCGGGTTCCTTGCAACCGGGAGTGAGCAGCAGGCAGATAATCACGGTCTGCAGGGTTTTTGGCGACATCGTGATCCTGGTTGGAATCGTACAGGAATCGATTGGTCCTTATGGGTGCGAGGAATTCAGGTGGCTATCGATACCCCGCGAAGGGTTGTGGAGTTCCATTAGGTGGTGCAAATTCTATTGTATTGGAAATCAAGCCACATAGGATACACGCCCGCACCGGTGAAGAACGCATTCTACAGTAATCGGATTTTTGTTGTCAACGGACTCGCCAGATCTTCGAAACCATGCACCGGCCACGGCATGGACAGGTCATTTTAAACACACTATGATCACCCACCATTAGTTCAAGAAACCAGCTCCCAGCCAGGCCGGCTAGAAACGGGGCCCATGCACGCCGACGCGAAATATCCCGATGAGGCAGCTTTCTACGCGGCGGCGATCGCGGCGTACGTTGCGGGAGATTCCATCGCGGGTGACGAACTCAGTACCGCCCTGGCCGGCCCCCTGCGCCTGGAGGTGCGGATTTTCTTGGGCGACGACAATGCGGACGTGGACGATGTCGTCCAGGATTCCATCATGGCCGTCCTGCATTACCTGCGGAAGAACGAAGGCTTCACCGGAAACCTGGTCAAGTTCGCCGTCACCGTGGCGCGGAACCGTTGCCGCAATCTGCTGAATTGGCGTCAACGATTACCTCATGTGCAGGTCGACCCCATGTTGACGTGGCTCGAGAATTCGGACCGCAGTCCCCTGGACGCGTTGCTCGATCGGGAAATCACCGAAATCCTGCAAGAAGCCCTCGATCGGCTGTCCGAGGATTGCCAGGTCATTCTGCGTGCTTTCTATCTTGAAGATGTGCCCGTAGAGGAAATCAGGCGCCGTACCGGCCTGAAGACCGTTCAGGGGATCTACTACCGCAAGATGATCTGCCTGGAACAGGCATTTTGTCGCTTGAAAAACCGGCTGAATATTTGTTCGTCCGGAGGGAACAGGGGGAGCATGAACGATGACAGCATTTAAGGATCCATCATGGATGAGTTGAACGTGGATCGGAACGATTTCGAATGTGTGGAGCCCGCCCTCGGCGACGAAATGTGGCGCTTCGAAGCTCCCGACCTGGACGCCTCCCTGCGCCGCAGGCTCGAGAATCACTTGATGATCTGTGATGCGTGCCGTCTGCGTCAGGCCATGGATCGGCGTGTCGCTTCAGGCCTGGAGGACGGCACCCTCGAACTGCAATCCGGTCGGGCCGTCCATCCCCGCCGGCTGGCGATCCATGCCTTGGGCTGGAGCGGTGGTCTGGCCGTGGCCGCCAGCCTGGTCCTGATGCTGCTGGTACCGCCGCAGGCGAGGAATGGCGGCAGGCTTGTCCGCTCCGCAGACGATACACGATTCTTGCGTCCCGTGGAGGGAGAGGTGATCAACGGGGGCCAACCCCGCCTGTCCTGGGAGCCCGTCCCCGGAGCAACAAACTACCGCCTTACCGTCAGCGAGGTCGGCGGAGACCATGAGTGGCACGGTGAGACCACCGCCCTCAGTCTTGTCGTTCCCGCAGCCGCGGAACTGCCTCCTTCGCGATCCTTCCGCGCCTCCCTGGAGCCCGTACCCGCCGACCTGGCCCAACCCGGCGGCGTCAGCGTCTCTTTCAGCACGGGCGATCTGTCCGAGTTCCTGGCCTATCGTCTTGCCGCATCCTCAACCATCCTCAGACTTCTCGGCCTGGCGGGCTTGTTCATGCTGGTCAACTTCATCGTGCTGCGCGTCACCCGCCGATAACGGATAACCATCCGGAACCAGGAAAGCCCGGCTGTCGATCCCTCGGGATTCGACAACCGGGCCGATTGCCCTTGGCGGGCGGGGAAACCTCCTATTTGATGAGCATCATCTTTCGGGTCTGCACGAATCCGTCCGCGGTGACCGAATAGAGATAGACACCGGCGCTGACGGTCGTGCCGGCGGCATCGGTACCGTCCCAGATCACGGTGTGGTCGCCGGGACCATAGGTTCCGTCCACCAGCGTCCGAATCTTCTTCCCGGCAAGATCGAAGATCTCAAGCCGTACGGCCGAACCGGTCGGCAGGCTGAAACTTATCTCTGTCTTCGGGTTGAAGGGATTCGGATGGTTCTGGGAAAGTCCGTATTTACTGGGTAAATCCTTGTCGCCCAACAGACCCTCGAGATCCAGGTTCCTCGACTTGTTCTGATCGCACTGGCCGACGGCAGGAGCACCGCACATGCAATCCATCGGCGCCGGGCCGCCATTGAACATGTAGTCGACCAGATAGTCGATATCGCCCATGTCGATGATGCAGTCGGCGTTGACGTCGCCGTTGCCCAGGGTGCTGGGCTCCGGTCCGCCGTTGCAGAGGAAATCGATCAGGAAGGTGAGATCGACGATATCGATCCCGCCGCTGTTGTCGAGATCGCCGGGAACCACGCCGTCGCAGTCGAAGGCGCACTCACCGATGGTCGGCGCGCCACACTCGCAATCCATGGGCGCGGGTCCGCCGTTGAACATGTAGTCCACCAGATAGTAGACGTCGTCCCCGTCGATGATGCAGTCGGCGTTGACGTCGCCGTTACCCAGGGGGCTGGGCGGAGGACCGCCCTTGCAGAGCATGTTGATCAGGTAAACGAGGTCACTGATGTCGACTTGGCCGTCGGTGTTGGCGTCACCGTTGACCACGTAGTCGCAGGACGCTTCACACCCGCCGATGGTCGGTGCGCCACACACGCAGTCCATGGGCGCGGGGCCGCCGTTGAACATGTAGTCGACCAGATAGTAGACGTCGTCCAGGTTGATGATGCAGTCGGCGTTGACGTCGCCGTTGCCCAAGGGGCTGGGCGGCGGACCGCCGTGGCAGAGCATGTTGATGATGAAGGTGAGGTCGCCGATGTCGAGCTGGCCGTCGCCGTTGGCGTCGCCCGGTAACACGACATCACAGGACGCTTCGCACGGACCGATGACGGGTGTACCACACACGCAATCCAATGGTGCGGGGCCGCCCTTGAACATGTAGTCGACCAGATAGTAGGCATCGTCCAGGTTGATCTCGCAGTCGGCGTTGACGTCGCCGTTACCCAAAGGGAAGGGCGGCGGACCGTCGTGGCAGACAAAGTTGATAATGGACACGAGGTCGCTGATGTCGATTTGGCCGTCATTGTTGAAGTCGCCGGGCGTCACGCCACGGCACGTATCAGGTGGAGGCAGAATGCCGCCCCCGCCACCAGGCAGGGAATCGGTCCCGCCGATGGCCAGAGTGGGACAGAGCAGAGCGGTCACCATCAGACAGATAGACAGGCGGACAAATGTTCGCATAATCGGGACCTCCTGAGGGAGTGAAAGGTTGTACCGGAGATCGTGTCCAGGTTGTTGGGAGAAAAATCCTGGCGACGATTCCGGAACCAGCGTCCCCGAACAAAGAGTTTGGCCGATTTTCAAGGGATTATTCGCGTCAGGGTGAGTCGGTCGAATCCGGGGGAGCGAACTCCAATTCCAGCCGGGCGGCATCTGCTTCCTGGATTGTGATATACGACCGCGTGTCCCTGACCATGGTCTCGAGATCCAACCCGAGTTTCCTTTCCCCGGTCCACCGCGCGTGCCGCAAAGAATGATCATGCAGCCGCATTGCCCCGACAGGCCGGTCGGTAAATGCCTTCAAATGCGCCGCCGCGCACTGAATGACCGCCTGCAGCACATGCCCGGCATCGCTGCCGACCCCCGCCGCCAGCCACAATCCTTCCAGCACCTCGTGGCACTCCCACCAGTACCCTTCGTTGAACAGATCGATGCCGTACAGGTATTCTTCGCTCTTCCGCCAGTCCTCGTGGTTCAGGTCCGGCAGGTCGGGTTCGGGGCGACCGTAGGAGTGCCCCTCGGGGTTCCGCGTGGGGTGCGGCGTCTTTCCCGGAAGGTGGCGGTAGTCCGGAAGGGGCCTGTCGGTGTATCTTTTGCCGTCGGAGCCGGTCATGTTCGCCATCCTGCATCCTGGTTCGGGGGCCTCATATGATCAAGACCATCAACTGCGCGCACCGCGGGGCCTCGGGCCATGCGCCGGAGAATACCATCGCCGCTCTGGAAAAGGCCATCGCCCTTGGCGCGGTCATGGCCGAGATCGACATCCAGCAGACGGCCGACGACCGGTTTGCGGTGTTCCACGACGATCTCCTCAACCGCACCACCAACGGGACCGGCCCTTTGTGGGAAAGGACCCTGCACGAATTGCAGGCCCTCGACGCCGGCTCCTGGTTCGGTTCCGAATTCGCCGCGCAACGCATTCCGTCCCTTGAAGAAATCCTCGATTTGACCCGCGGCCGCCTGCCATTGAACATCGAATTGAAGCTTCACGGACACGAAAGAGACGTTGTGGATTTGGTGATTCGGACACTTCATGATAATAATATTGAGGATCATTGCCCCGTCAGAGGCCTGGTCACCTGTTTCGATCACCGAATCGCCGCGGAGATCAAACAGGCCGACGCCACCCTGATCGTGGGCGCCATCCTGGGCAAACAGCAGTTTTCCCCCGGCATTTTCGCAGCGCCGGTCGATGTCCTGAGCGCGGAAAAATCCCTGGTCGACGAAGACTTCATGGCCGCCGCCCGAGGCGCCGGCAAGCAGGTCCACGTCTGGACCGTAAATGATCCTGAAGAGATGCACCGCCTGATCGACCTCGGCGTCGACGCGGTGATCACCAACTACCCGGACCGTTTTCCGGACCCGCAGAAAGGCACAGCGTGACAGAAGCCAGCACCGACATTTCCGGCCGCCGCAAGATCATGGGCTTCACCATCGGCTACTGGATGCTGAACATCATCGAGATGTTCGAGCGCCTGGCCTACTACTCGGTGCGCAGCGTGGTCGCGCTCTACATCATGCAGGCCGACGACCCCCACGGCCTGCACTTCACCGCCGCGGACAAGGGCACCATCTATGCCTTCTGGTTCGCCTTCCAGTCGATCCTGCCCACGTTTACCGGCGGCTTCGCCGACCGCTACGGCTACAAGAAGTCGCTATTCGTGTCGATTACGCTGAACATCATCGGCTACATCATGATGGGCACGCTGACCTCGTACACGGGCTTCCTGTTGGGCGTGATTGTGCTGGCCACCGGAACGGCATTCTTCAAGCCGAGCATCCAGGGCTCGCTGGCCCACAACCTGACCAAGGACAACTCGTCGCTGGGTTGGGGCATCTTCTACTGGATCGTGAACGTGGGCGCCGCCAGCGCCCCGGTGCTGGCCAACTTCATCCGCACCGACATCAGCTGGCAGGCGCTGTTCTTCACCGCCGCGGGCATCATGAGCCTGAACTATCTGATGCTGTTCACCTTCCGCGACTTCGAATCCGGCGCCGACAAGACGCAAGGTCCCATCCGGGTGCTGTTCCGCACCCTGCGCAACCTGGGCGACATGCGCCTGGTCACCTGGCTGCTGATCATGAGCTGCTTCTGGCTGATGATGTACGCGCTGTGGGATCTGCAGCCCAACTTCGTGACCGACTGGAACGACTCGAGTGATGTGGCGGGCCTGATCCGCAGCGTGCCGTTCCTGCCTGAGGGCTGGGTGGTCGAAACCGACCGCGGGCCGCAGGTGCCGCAGGAATTGCTGATCAACCTGAACGCGGTGCTGATCGTGCTGCTGGTGATCCCGATATCCTACCTGGTCAGGAAAATGCGCACGCTCGAATCGATGGTCATCGGCATGACCATGGCCACCGCCGGCGTCCTGATCGCGGGCCTGACCAACGTGGGCTCGGTGTTCCTGCTGGGCGTGGCCGGATTCTCGTTCGGCGAAATGCTGACCGGCCCCAAGAAGAGCGAGTACCTGGGCCTGATTTCACCACCAGGCAAGAAGGGCCTGTACCTGGGCTACGTGAACATTCCGGTGGGCATCGGCGGCCTGGTGGGCGCCAAGCTGCAGGGCTATTTCTACGGCAACTTCGGCGAGAAGGCGGTCCTGGCTCAGAAATACCTGGCCGAGCATACCGAATTCCTGAAGGGCGCGGTCTGGGACGGCAAGGTGTCCTCGCTGGACGCGACTTTGGGCATCCCGCGCACCGACGCTTTTCTGAAGATGCAGGAAATCACCGGCCTGGACGCGGTGGAAGCCACCGACATGTTGTGGAACACCTACAGCCCCGGGCCCAACGTCTGGTACCCGTTTGCGGGCATCGGCGTGGCGGCGATCATCGCGCTGGTCGTGTTCGCGCGCCTGGCGCGGCGATGGAAGGACATGGACGCGTAGGGAAAAGTGTCCCCGGGGACACTTTTTGCGCGGATATCCGATATCCGCGCAACGTCAGGCGTCGTTGCCGAATTTCTTGATCAAGGTCTCGGTGTGGGGGATGAATCCCTCGCCCCGGAAAAGCCGTTGCGACGCTTCGTTTGCCACGTCGATCTTGACCTCGATGTGCGGCACCCCTGTCGAGAGCAGCCACTCCTCGGCCGCCTCGAACAGGCGACGAGCGATTCCCTGCCGGCGGAACCGATCGGCCACGGCGATCTCCTGGACGAAGCCGAACTTCTCGATTGTCCTGATAGGAGGATATTCCTGAACGATGGCCACCACATACCCGGCAATTGTATCTCCATCATGCGCCACGAGGATTCGGTACGTATCGTCGTCGAGCTTCCCGGTGATGTAATCGGTCCACCTCGCTGAAGCTCCCTTCGACCTGACGAAATCGGGATCCAGAGAGCTGTGGAAGTCCATGAATTCGACCCAAAGGTCGACGAGGCCCCGGATATCACTCAGTTCGGCTCTACGGATTTCCACTTCGCGTCCTCGCTTCATGTCCAGCGTCTGTTTCACCGTCGATTCGTTGAGAATCGAACGCCGCCTCCAGCTCACGCTTGACCTTTTTGGCTGTCTGAATTCCACGCCCGCAGTACCAGATTACGGCGGCCACAAGTAGTCCACAGCAAAAGCGGGATGGCCAACGCGATCATGATCAATCCAATTAACCAGAAAAGGAGGACCATCGTTTACTCGCTTAAAAATCCAAACGGTGACTAATGTGGCTGGGATATTGGATATCCCTGCGGAAGAGGTACCCCCCGGGGGGCACTTTTCGGCTTTTGGGGCAAATATTCACCCCAAAGATCATGGGTTCCTACGCAGATCCCTTCCGGCTGCGGAAACGCCAAGCCCCAAAAACCAGCAGCGCAAGGACCAGGATCCCCCCGGCCACCAACTGGGCCAATCGCCAGACAAGATGATCGATCAGCGACCGCGTCCGCTCAAGCGATCGGTCCACCGTCCGCCCGGCCGACGCCTCGACCTCCTGCAAAATAAGCGCGCGTTCGGCCGCAAGCAGGGCGAAGGTCTCGGCCTGGATCGCCGCCATGCGGGCGAACAGAGTATCTCGCTCGACCGCCCACATTTCACGTGCCAGTTCCATTTCCCGCTCGGCCAGTTCACCGCCGGTGATCATCAGCGCGGCGACCTGCCGCGCCAGGATGGGTTCCAGGTCATCCAGCGTGAGACGGATGCGGTCGATGTTCACTTCGATGGAGTCGACCCGGGCCAGGAACTCCCCGAATTCCCCATCGGCCATGGCTTCGCCCATCAGCAGTTGGGTTTCCCAGCGGGCCTGCTTGCGCAGGTTTTCCGACAGGATGTCCACGCGGGCGAGGAGATCGTGCAGGGAGACTTCCATGCGTCCCACCATGGCAAATCCGCCGCCGCTTTCGGAAGCGTATTCCGCCCATAAGGGCGTGGTCGATTCCCGGATGAACCCCAGGTCCTTGAGCGGATGATTCCCCACCCAGTTTTCCAGTTTGTTTTCCAGTTTGGAGACGTCGCCGGATACCGATCCCAACTGGCCC
>JBDLKA010000035.1:0-30959 GCA_039714075.1 Candidatus Krumholzibacteriota bacterium
TCAGCGAGCTGGTGCGGCCCGAGGATTATCCCATCGTGCCGTTCATTACCGACATCACCGGGATTTCGCCGGACATGGTGAAGGACAAGGACACGTTCGATGTGGTCGGCCGGAAATTCCTGGAGTGGTACGGGCCGCGGAACAAGGCCATCATCGCCGCTTTCGGGGCCTACTACGACATTCCGTTGTTGAGGAAGGAATGCGCCAGGTATGGGTTGGACTACCGCACCCATATTGCGGGCGGCGCCTTTGACCTGCGGGCGGTGGCCACGGTCTGGCTGGCCGCGAACAACCACCGCACCAGCGGGCTGACCTTGAATTCGATCCTCGACAAGATGGAACTGGGCGACCGTTTCCAGGCCCACCGCGCGGTCGAGGACGCGAAGGCCGCCGCGGCGGTGCTGCAGGTGCATCATCTGGGGCGAGCCTTGGATTGAAACCCAGAGCCCGGAACCGGGCCGAAGTGGCCCGACAACCGGATGTCAGCGCTGGTGGGTCAGTTGTGACCCTCCGGACAATGTGCTAATCTAATGGTGATATCATCAATGAATATCCGTCCGGGAGGCTTGACATGTTCCGCTCCCTCTTTGTTTCCGCCCTTCTGATCGTTTTGACCGCCCCCTGCCTGGGAGGAGAGATCGTCCAGATACCCCTCGATCTGGGTTCCCCTGAGCTGGCTTTGGGAGAGGACGATATCCGAATCGACTTCGATTCCGAACGCGAGCTGCCCGATATCGTCGGGGTCCGGCTTCACATCACTGGCTATTACCTGCATCATCGATCTTTCGGCTGGATATTTGGAGACCCCCAAACTTACGGATATGGTAACGGAGAAGCCGGGCTTTATCAGGGATTCATCGTCGGGGAGCATCCGGAATGTGTCACCGAGTACGTGTTCGGGAACACGGAAGACGGAGGAGCAACTTTCGATCTCGAACTGGAATTCGATTGCGGTGGACCGGACGTGGACTGGGCATTCCTCGCCGGAGGAGCCGGCACTCTCCTTCTGAGGAGCCTCGACTGCTACCTCCCGCCGTACCCGTTCGTCGGCCACTGTACGCCCTCGGCCTACCTGGAGTCCGCCACGCTGGTCATCCAGCTGGATTCACTGGTGGCCGTCGAACATCAGAGCTGGGGATCCATCAAGGCCCGGTATCGCTAAAACCCTACACCCCCGCTGATTGAAACCATTTCCCGCCCATTTGCGTCTGTTCTTCGGTTGGATACCGTGTAGGGAACCCGGCTCGAAAGGAACTTCATGACTTGCCGCCAAATCCTCCTAACACTCACCATCCTGATAATGAGTTCACCCGCCTATTCCAACGACAATGCGGGTTTCATCCACGGCACTGTGACCCTACATGACGGCGACCAGCACACCGGATTCATCCGCTGGGAGGATGAGGAAGCCTTCTGGAACGACCTGTTCCACTCCCGCCAGACCGACCTCCCCTGGCTCGAACACGTGGACATGGCCGAACTCAAGGCCGAACGCAGGCGGCGCTACTTCGAAACCCACGGCATGTTCGACCGGGTCATGTGGACCCTGCACCACAAGGGCGACGAACTTCATCTTTCCCGGCTGTTCATCTGCCGGTTCGGCGACCTGGACGGTCTCGAAATCGATGACGAGGAAAATGTCACGGCCCTGATCCGTGGCGGAGAGCGGGTGCCGGTCCACGGATATTCCAACGACGTCAGCTCCGATCTCATTGTCTATCCCGCCGAAGGCGAACCGGTGGAAGTGGAGTGGGACGACCTGGCTTCAATCGATTTTTCATCGGCCCCGGCAGGTGTGGAGCCCTACGCCCAACGGCTCTATGGAAAAGTCGAATCCACCGAAGGAACGTACGAGGGTTTCATCCAGTGGGACCAGTCGGAGTGCACCTCGATCGACATTCTGGACGGGGACGATCACGAAATCCCCATGGGTGACCTCCGGTCCCTCACCAAGAACCGGAAAGGCAATTCCGATGTCGTGCTCAAGGACGGCCACGCCTTTCCTGTGTCCGGATCCAACGACGTGGGCGGCGGCAACCGCGGCGTGATGGTGGAAAACCCCGAGTGGGGCCGCGTGACGGTGGCCTGGAAGCGGTTCGTGGCGATCACTTTCATCGATGGCAAGGGCAGCGGTCCCGGCAGGGATCAGTTCCCCGCCATCGCCCCATTACAGGGAACGGTCACCGGGACAGAAGGAGAAACCTGGATCGGACGCATTGTTTATGACCTGGATGAAGCGTACAACCGCGACATTTTCAACGGCGCCCTGCGGGATCTGGAATTCGACATCCCCTTCGGACTGATCCGTTCCATAGAAAACAAGGGCGACGAATCCTGCCGGGTCAGCCTGGTTTCGGGACGAATCCTGGACCTGGGCGACAGCCAGGATACCGGCAAAAAACACGGCGGACTGCTGGTTTTCGAACAGGGCATGGAA
Source organism: Candidatus Krumholzibacteriota bacterium (assembly GCA_039714075.1). Taxonomy (GTDB): domain Bacteria; phylum Krumholzibacteriota; class Krumholzibacteriia; order LZORAL124-64-63; family LZORAL124-64-63; genus JAGLCY01. Next base: position 2,438 of record JBDLKA010000035.1, read on the forward strand.
ACGCCCACCTACATCCCCTGGAGCAGGGTGGGCGTCGTCACTTTCGATCAGTGAGAACCGGCCGTCAGGCCTCCATGAGACCGGCCAGCAGGCCCAGGCCGCCCATCAGGAACAGGAAGGCCAGATATAACACCGTCAAAACCAGGTATATGATGGTGATGATCTTCAGGATGCGAAAACTGCGACCCAGCTCGTAGAACCCGGCCTGAAGCTCTTCGTTCGTACCGGCCTGCCGGAACAGGTCGAAGCGGTTGATCCCCTCGATAAACCGGTGCGAGGCGATGATCAGGGGCACCCCCAGGACCGCCCCGATGATGGACAGACAGGTCAGGATGCCGTAGATGAGGCTGACCCAACCCATGAATCGCATGTCGCCCAGGGTCCGCTCGAATCCCAACCCCATGGGGTTAACGGCGATAGCTCCTTCGGCCGCATTGTTCATTTCCCGCAAGACATGGACCTCCATGAATAAATGTCTGGAACGGTTCCTGATTTCAGGAACCTACCGGCCCGCAAACCCGCGGACCACACTTTCCGTACCCGATTCCGCTTGAATCATCGAGCCCGGTCTACCATTTTTCAAAGATGCAGGCCCTGTCAGCAGACGCTTAATGCCGCCCATGCTTCCGAGAGGAGATGCCCGTGTCCGACGCCACCAAAATCTACGAGGCCCAGAAAGGCAACTTCGCCAAATGGGAGATCATCAAGGATATCGTCGATCAGCAGATCGACTTGATGCTCAACTATCGTCAAAGCGGACACCCCGGGGGCAGCCGCTCCAAGGTGCACTACTTCATCAGCCTGCTTTTGAGCGGCGCCATGCGCTGGGACATCCGGCATCCCGAAAAACGATTCGGTGACCGGTTCATCCTGGTGGCCGGACACACCGCTCCTTTGGTCTACGCCACCTTGTCGGTGTTCAACGAAGCCCTGCGCCTGATGCACGAAAAAACCGGCGACGACAAGTACCTGGTCGGCGGCGGCAGCGAACGCATGATGACCTGGGAGGACCTGCTGGACTTCCGCAACGTCGGCGGACTGCCGGGCCACGTGGAGATGGCCGAGAAGAACCTCTTCGTGAAGTTCAACACCGGACCCAGCGGCCACGGCGCCCCCGTGTGCGCGGGCGAGGCCATGGCCCTCAAGCACGCCGGCGCCGAAGGCGTGAAGGTGTTCGGGTTCGAGGGTGAAGGCGGCCACACCGCCGGTTGCTGGCACGAGACCAAGAACACCGGTTTTGGCCTGGGCCTGGACAACCTGCACATGTTCATCGACTGGAACGATTTCGGGATCGACCCCCACAACACCAGCCACATCGTCAACGGCACGCCGCGGGACTGGTTCGCCCCCTACGGCTGGGACGTTCACGAAGCCGCCGACGGCAGCGACTGGGACGATGTGACCAAGGCGATAATGGAAATGACCGCCGGCGAAGGCACGCCCGGACGTCCGAAGATGATGTTCGGCAAGACCCGCAAGGGCCGCGGCTACTACAAGTACGACGCCCCCAGCCACGGTGCCCCCCACGCCCTGAACAGCGACCTGTTCTGGAAGTGCCGGGCCGACTTCACCGAGAAGTACGGCGTCACCTGGCACGGCACCGGCGAAGACGCGCCCGCCGACAAGGCCGAAATGCGCCAGCAGTTCGCCGACAACCTGAACGTGGCCCTGGACGTCCTGCGCGGCAACGAGGAACTGCTGACCTACCTGGCCGACCGCCTGGTCGAGATCGGCGACAGTGTTCCGGAAGAGATTGCCGCCTTCAACCTGAACACCGGCAAGAACCCCCTGAATGACGCCGGCCTGTTCGACATCGAAAGCTACCCCGAAGAGATGTGGGCCAAGCCCGGCACCAAGCAGCCCAACCGGGCCGGCTTCGCCAAGTGGGGCAGCTACATCAACAGCTACTGCCTGGAAAAGTATGGGCGCCCGTTGTTCCTGGTCTGCTCCGCGGACCTGGCGGGATCCACCAACATCGCCGGGTTCGGGTCGGATTTCGGCGTCATGAAGAACACCGGCTGGTACAACCGTGACGACAACATCGCCGGTGTGATTCTGCCTCAGGGCATCACCGAGTTCACCAACGCCGGCGTGATGGTGGGCATCTCGTCGGTGAACATGTCGGCCGACCCCGAGAACGAATTCAACGGGTACTACACCGCCAGCAGCACCTACGGGTCCTTCAGCTACCTGAAGTACGGCGCCATGCGCCTGTACAGCCAGATGGCCCAGGACTGCGAACTGAAGCTGGGCAAGACCATCTGGGTGGCGGGCCACAGCGGACCCGAGACCGCCGAGGACAGCCGGACCCATTTCGGCATCTTCAGCCCCTCGGCCACGCAGATGTTCCCGGACGGCCATGTCATCGACATCCATCCCTGGGAATTCAACGAAGTGCCGGTGATGCTGGCCGCGGCCATGAAGACCGACTGTCCCATCATCGCGCTGCACCTGACCCGCCCCGGCGTGGAGATTCCCGACCGCGAGGCCCTGGGCCTGGGATCGTTCAAGAACGCGGCCAAGGGCGCCTACATCCTGAGGGACTACAAGGACGGCATGCCCAAGCAGGGCGTCATAATGGTTCAAGGGACCATGAGCACCTACAATCTGATTAACGCGCTGCCGGCCATCGACGCCGCCGGCGTGAACGTCAAGATCGTGGCCGTTCCCAGCCCGCAGCTGTTCCACCTCCAGGACGAGGAGTACCAGAACAGCGTGCTGACGGTCGGGGACATGCTCAACAGCACCTACGTCACCAACCGGGCGCGGCGCACCATGACCGACTGGAACTTCAACCCGTTGGCCGACCGTTACGCCATGAGCAGCGACTGGGACGACATGTGGCGCCCCGGCGGCTCGCTGGACGAGGTCTGTGAAAGCGCCGGCCTGGATACCGATTCCCTCGTCAACGGCGTGATCGCCTTTGCCGAGGACTGGCAGGCGCGGATGAAGGAGCTCGAACATATGTTGGGCTCGGCGCGCGGTTGATCGCCGGATTCGCAGTCCATTCAAAACAGCCGGCCCCCGCTCGATAGCGGGGGCCGGTTTCCGTCTCGGCCGGGATTACGCCAGTTGTTGGGGACAACGCCACGGGGGAACGCAACGTTCGTTGCCCTTCAAAAACAAAAATGTCACCACCCGTCCTCGACGGCATCGGGTCGGGGCCAGACTTGATGTTTGTCGACCGATGTCGCTCGTAGACCAGTAAAGATAATGAATTTCCAGAATTCGGCTACCCGAGGTCCAAAAAGCAAACAAGACGGGAATTGTTCCCTGCATACGGGCGGGTTATGCTGTGGCGGTTCGGGTTCGACCCACCAGCACTCGTTCGCAAGTCGAAGGGAACGCCTTTCCATGAAACCCATCCCGCAGCAGGGAGCCACTTTCCTTCTCCTGGCCGCCATCTGGATCGCGGCCGGTCTGACTGGATGCGTGACCGCCGAAGAAACCGGCACCGTCCGCTTTGTCGAAAGCCATCCCGCCGAAACGCCGCTCGATCTGCCCGACCTCGAACAGGCCGCGGACGTCTGGCCCCGGGTCATCGACCAGACAAGCGCCCGCTTCCGGGTGGCCAGTTTCTATTACAGCCGGATCGGTGACGGACAGGACGCGCAGGCGCCGGCGGACACTCCCGACCACCTGTCCCCCATTCTGGAAGGGCTGGCCGCGGCCGCGGGAAACGGCGTGCGTGTGCAAATGATGGCCGACGGGAAATTCCAGAAGACCTACCCCGAAGTGCCCGCCTGGTTCGCCACCGTGCCCGGCGCGGAATCCCGCATCCTGGACGCGGAGGGGCACTGGGGCGGCGTCCTGCACGCCAAGTATTTCATCAGTGACGACGACCTGCTGTTCGTGGGCAGCCAGAACTGGGACTGGCGGGCGCTGGACCAGATCCACGAATTGGGCGTTCTGGTGCGGCACCGGGAACTGGCCGCCGACCTCGGCCGCGTCTTCGATATGGATTGGGAACTGGCCGGCGCCGAAGCACCACCCCAGCCCACCGGCGAGATTTCCGACCCGGCCCAGGGCCGTCTGGAGGATTTCCCCGGTTACCCGGTCGTCACCGCCCACGGCGACACGGTCAGAGCCCTGCTGGCCGCCAGCCCAGCCCAGGCCCTTCCCGCCGGAGTTCCCTGGGACCTGCCGCTGATGGTGGAAATGATCGATGCCGCACGGGACTCGGTCCATCTCCAACTGCTGTCCTACGGCGTGACCGACCGGGAAAAGCGCCTGTTCGACGATCTGGACAGCGCCTTGAGACGCGCCTCCGTCCGCGGGGTCGAGGTCCGGATCATCCTGTCCAACTGGTCCAAGTCGCGCTACAGCCTCCCCTGGATCAAAAGCCTGGCCGTCCTGCCCCGCGTGGAGGTCCGGTTCACGAACATCCCCGAATATTCCAGGGGATTCATCCCCTTCGCCCGGGTCGAACACGCCAAGTTCCTGACCGTCGACGGGAACGCCCTGTGGATCGGCACTTCCAACTGGTCACGGGGGTACTTTTTCGATTCGCGCAACATCAGCCTGTTTTTCAACGGCCGGGGCGCCACCCGCGACCCCGACCGGTTTTTCAACCTGAGCTGGCACGGCCCCTACGCCGAGACCGTGGACCCGGCCGCCGATTACGCTCCGCCCAAACGCAACTGACCCGAAAGGAACACCGATGCAAGGCAAGGATCTTCCCGCTCGCTTCGACGCCGACCGCACCGCCCTGGTGGTGGTCGATATCCAGGAAAAATTCCGCGACCTGATCCACGGCATGGACCAGGTGGTGGCCGCATCTTCGCGCCTGATCCGTTTCTGCCAGCTGCTGGACATTCCCATCCTGGTGACCGAACACTACCCCCGCGGCCTGGGCGTGACCCTGGCCGACATCCGGCGCCTGTTCAAACCTTTCAATTGTGTCGAAAAAACAGATTTCAGCTGCTGCGGCAACAATGATTTCAATGAAGCGGTAGGAAATTTGAAGCGGGACCAGATCATCCTCTGCGGCATAGAAACCCACGTTTGCATCTACCAGACCGCTTTCGATCTGTTGCACCAGAACAAACAGGTGGCGGTGGCCGTGGACGCAGTCAGTTCCTGTTCCCCTGCCGATCGTGAAATCGGCCTCAAGCGCATGTCCGAATTGGGCGTCCAAAGCATGGGCGTGCAGATGCTGATGTTCGAAATCCTGAAAAAAGCGGGCACCGAGCAATTCAAGAAGGCCGCCCCACTTTTAAAGGAGTAGGCCCTGGACTTCGGGCATAAATGGAACTAGACGGACATACCCAATAATACGGGCGTCATGGAGGGTCCCGCAGCCACGGACGGCGGAGGGCCCCGGAATGCGAGCGAGGCCGCCACACGATGTGGCGGCCCCGCGTCCCGAATTATTGGGTATGTCCGTCTAGTTCCATTTATACCCAAAGCCCAGAGCCAGCGTCTGCTTGAACTGCCCGGACTTCCGAATGGCCTGCCGCACCGCCGCTTCATTGACCAGGGTGTTCGTCTCATCCACCACCGGACCGACCGTGTTGTCGTACTTGTCGTAGACCCATCGCAGGTACAGCTTGACCGAAATCACCTTGGTGATGTTCGCAGTGAATGTATTCTCGAAGTCCACGTCCACGGTAGTTGTGTAACCGGCCAGATCATCGGGCAGCGGATTGGCCGGATCCGCAATGTTGAATCCGTCCTCGAAGGTACTCTTGCCGGAGAAGGCAAACGGCATGACGAAGGACAGCTTGGATTCCCAGTCCACCCGGCCGTCCAGGGCCCCTACCTTGTATTCGGTGATCCATTCCGCGCCGGCCTCGTTCGTGCTCTCGCTCTGGGTTTCGGTGGCGGGCGAGGGATTGAGGAAATACTTCCGGCTGTTCTGGATGAAGGCCACGCCGACCCTGCTCATGAACTGGCGGTCTTCCTCGTCGATGAAGGTCCGGGAAATACCCGCGGATTCCTTGAAGGTCAAGGGATTGAAGCTCAACGAGCGCTGCTCGATATCGCTCAGATCCTCGAACATCGACTTGAAGTTGAAGGCGAAGTAGGGATTCCAGCCACTGTCGTAGGTCAGGCGGAACATCGATTCGAAATCGATGAGATCGTCGGTCTTGTCGGGCCGTTTCCAGTACAGATCGCCGCCGGCGTCCCGTTCCTGGTTGTGGGTCTGGCCGTAAGCCAGTTTCAGGATGTTCCGCCAGTTGGTGCGTTCGGAAAACTGCTTCTCCAGGTTGGCGCTGAACTGGCCGTTCCAGACCACCGACCCCTTGTCCCCGCCGTTCCAGTTGTTGGTGTAGGAACTCTGCAGAATGTTCAGACTGACGTCGATTTCCTTCTGCCAAACGCCGATCTTGGATTCCTCCGCGGCCTCGTCCTGGGCCGCGGCCAGGCCGGCCAGGCCGGTAATCAGAGCCAGGGCGACCGCCACGGCCACCAATCGCTTCATTTCAAACATGGACTTTCTCCTCCTGAGTTCTCCGTTGTTCAAGCTTCCGTCTTCTCCAGGTGCACGACCGTCTGCGGGAAGGGAATGTCGATGCCGGCGGCGTCGAAAGCTTCCTTCACGTTCTTGTGCATGTCCAGGTAGACTCCCCAGTAGTCGGCGGAATTCACCCAGGGCCGGAAAATGATGTTCACACTCGAATCGGCCAGTTCGCTCACCGCGATGGTCGTTTCGGGATCATCCAGGACCCGGCTGTCGTTCTTGGCCAGATCGGCGAGGATCTGCATGGCCCGGTTGTGGTCCGACCCGTAGCCGATGCCCATGACCATGTCCACACGGCGCGTATCGTACCCGTTGAAGTTCTTGATGGTGCCCCCGAAAACGGATCCGTTGGGCACGATGATCTTCACGTTGTCGGGCGTGCAGATGGTCGTCGAGAAGATGGCGATCTCCACCACCTTGCCCTTGACCCCGGCGGCCTCGATGACATCGCCGGCCTTGAAGGGCCGGAACAGCAGCAGCATGACGCCCGAGGAGAAGTTGCCCAGGGTGCCCTGCAGGGCCATGCCGACGGCGAAACCGGCCGCACCGAGAATGGCCACGAAGCTGGCCGTCTGCACCCCGAACTTGCCGACAACCGCGATCAGGGTGAACGCCATGATGGCGAAGTAGATGAGGCTGCCGACGAAGCCGGTCAGGCTGGGATCGACGCCCCGTTTGATCATGACCTTCTTGACGCTGTTGCGGATGGCGCCGGCGACGATGCGGCCGACAATCAGGATGGCCAGCGCCGTCAGGACCTGAATGGCGAAATCGGGTCCTTTTTCCGTCAACATGTTCATCCACCTGGAAGGATCGGTCATCGATTCGGCGGCCGCTGCGGCCTCGGGACCGGCTTCGGCCTGACCCAGAAATGTCAACATTGGAATCCCCTTGGAAAGGTTTAAAAAAAATGTCCCGGTTCCCGGAAGAAAACCCCGGATCCACCAGGCAGGTCAAGTTTGAATAGGGAATTCTAACTCCCAGGGGATACCGGTCAATTTAAATCTTGTTGAAAAATCTCCGATTATCCCTACAACCACATATGCCTACCTGATTTATGGGATATCAAATATCACCACGTCGATGCGCCGGTTGAGAGCCCGACCTTCAGCCGTGCTGTTCAGGGCGATGGGCTTGTTCGGCCCGAAACCATCGGTGGCAATGCTCTCTTCGGCGCGACCGAGCTTCTGCTCCAGCAGGCGGGCCACCGATTCGGCACGGCGCCGCGACAGCCTCAGGTTGGCGTCATGGCCGCCGGTGTCGTCGGTATGACCTTCCACCCGGACCTGGCCCCCGGGGAACATTTCGATGGCGGCAACGATCTTGTCCACCAAACCGTCCTGACCGGGGTTCAGGGAAGCGCTGCCCACACCGAAGGAAATGCCGTAGACCTGCATGACGACTTCGCCCGCGCCGGTGACCAGTATTTCCCCCTCCTCGGCGGTGAGCGAGGAGCGGAGGGCGGTCACGGCTTCTTCACGTTTCTGCTTCTTTGTGAGCACTGATTCGGCGGCGGAGCGATCGGCCTCGGCCACCCCCACGCGCAACTCGGACTCCCAAAGTTGGCGCCGCAGGGAGCTGACCTCGACTTCCAGGGCGGTGATCAGGGATTCCTGGGCGGCGGTCCGCCCCCCGACCGTTTCGCGGAACCGGCGGTTTTCCACCGTCAGGGAGTCGACCAGAACCTGCCGCTGGAGATTCGAATCATCAAGTTGATCGATGAGATCCCGGGCCAGATCCGTCCCGCTCAGCACGGGGTCCATGTCCACGCCGTAAAGGGTCCCGATTTCCGTCAGGGCCTGGTCGAACCGGCCCAGCAGCGCTTCCATGCCGCTTTTCCGGCTGCGCATGTCCTCGATGAAGGCGGCGGCGCCCACCAGACGCCGGCCATCGGTTCTGAGAGCCGCCCATTGTTCGGGTGAGGCCCCGTTCTTTTCGGCTGCGTCGAGACGGGAATCCAGGTCCCACCACGCGTGGGGCAATTGGCCCTTGGCCCCCAGTTTCTTGGCCTGTCGCATCAATTCACGGATTTCCGCCGCCGGGTCACCGGCACCCTCCTGGGCCAGCACGGGGGTACAGCCCAGCCCGCCGCCAAAGTGGGACGAACCGGACGGAACCACCGCCGCCAAAATCGAAAGGGCCAGAATCAAGACAGTCGCTTGAAGTTTCAAGATCATTCCTCCAACCGGCTTCGGGAATCGGCCGGGGCCGCAACGGACCCAGCCGTCATCCCATCCTCGGTTTCTTTTCTGTGGACGACCTCCAGGGCCGTTTCCAACACCTGGTCATCAAAGATCCGGGTCATGCAATTGTAAAGGAGGCATTTTTCCTCCAGGCAGATCCGGCGGGCCGGGCAGGCCACATCCGGAACGAGCGCCCGGCTCAGCCGGCCCCGCGGGCCCCAGCGATCCGGGCTCATGGTCACCACCGGTGGGAACAAACCTACCGTCGCGCAACCCACCGCCGCGGCAATGTGCAACGGACCTGTCGAAGGACCGATGAAAAGATCCCCCGCCGACAGGATGCCCAGGAACTCCCGCAGCGAGAACCTGTCCAGCAGAACATCGACCCCCTGGTTCAGATAGGTGGCCACAGCGGCAACCGTGGCGCTGTCCGAGGCCGAGCCCGTGACAAAAACCCGCCACCCCGGGCGCCGGGCCAGGACGTTGGCAACCGCGGAAAAACGCGCGGGTTCCCAATCCAGGGCCGATCCGCCGGAACCCGGATGGACAAAAACGACTTTTTCGGCCCCCTGAGCCTCTGTCCTGCGAAACTCCTGCCCGATTTCCTTCTGCCCCTCGGTCAGATGCAGGCGGGGTTCGGGGAAATCCCGGTTCTCCGAGCGGAACTGGTTCAGCCAACCGCCGGTCAGGCGGCGCGCCAAAGCCAGGTTGTGTTCCATCTCGTGCCGCCGCCCACGGGAACGGGATTGCCACGAGCCCCGGTTCAGCAGGAACCAGCTCGAACCCTTGGAAAGGGGTCCGAACCGTTTCGAAATCCCCACCCTCTTCATCAGGCGGGCCAATTCCAACCGGTACTGGAGAATCACCACCGCGTCGAAGGCCTCCCGGCGCAGCCGGTCTTCCAGATCCGCCAGTTCCTGTTCGGTCTCATCCCCGGTCCAGGTCCAGACGGAATCGATGTGGGGATCGTTTTCCACCAGGGGCACCGATCCCGGCGCCACCATGGCCTGCACCTCCCAGTCGGGCCGCGCGGTCTTGATATCCTCGAAGACGGGCAGGGACAGGACCATGTCTCCCAGCCGGTCCGTTCTGACGATCAAAACCTTCAACGGCGCCCCATCCGCCAAAGCTTGGTGTATTTGCTCAGGACGTAAAAACCGGAGGCCATGCACAGAACCGTACCGGGCAAACCGTCCAGGATGCCGCCCTTGAGCAGCCACATGCGCAGGAACGCCGCCTTGGCGCGAACCACGGCGCCGAACAGGCCGGCCCGGCGGCCCTGGGCATGCAGTTCCTCGGCGGCCAGGGTGGTGTACCGGTTCAACTTGTCGATGTACTGCTCCATGGTCTCGTAGGTGTAATGCAGCATCAGGCCGTCCAACCGGCCCACCGCACCGGTGGTCACCACCGCCTCGTGAACGGGTTTGTCGTTGAAACGCGCCCTTTCGCAGTCGAAAAGCCGGGTCACATATTCGGGATGCCAACCGCAATGCCTGATCCACTTGCCCAGAAACCGGCTCAACCGGTTGGCCATGAAGGCGGCCTCGTCCGGCTGGTCAGGTAGCGCTTCGATGGCGGCCTGCAACTCCGGTGTCACCTGCTCGTCCGAATCGATACTCAGCACCCACCGGTTGCGGCACAGGTCGACCGCCTTCTGTTTGGTGGGCCCGAAACCAAGCCACTGTGTCTGGTGGAGAGCCGCGCCGTGCCGGGCGCAGACCTCGTCCGTGTTGTCGGAACTGCCCTGGTCCAACACGATGATCTCGTCCGCAAAGGCCACCGACTGCAGGCACCTGTCCAGGTCCGCCGCGGCGTTCAAGGTGATGATGGCCACTGAAATCTTCACGCCGATTCCGCCTTTCGGGGCACGAGAATCACCTTGCCCACGTTCATCCGGTCCTCCAGGCGGCGGTGGGCGCGCCCGGCCTGGTCAAAGGGAACAACCGTGTCGATCACCGGGGCGATACGGCCGTCGCCCAGCATTTCCAGCAGTCGGGTCATCCAGTGCGAAGTGCGTGCCTGCTGATCCCACATCCGGCCCAGGTTCACCCCCGCGATGGACTTGTTGTCGTTCATCAACGTGACGGGATTCAACTGGAACCAGGGCACCCGGGCCAGGGTGCGCAACGCCGACAGGGTACCAGACCTTTTGCCGACCGCGGCACTGGAAAAACCGAACAGGACCAACCGGCCGCATTTGGCCAGGCTGCGATAACTCTCCATGATCCAGCGGCCGTGACGGGGCTCCAGGGCCACATCCACCCCCCGGCCGTCCGTGACGTCCCTTATTTCCTCCGCAAAATCCCGTCGGCTGGAATCGAACACATGGATTAGCCCCTGCTCCTTCAGGTATTCGTGTTTCCCCGGCGACGCCGAACCGATGACCCGCGCCCCGGCCAGCCGGCACAACTGGATAACCGCCTGGCCCACCCCGCCGGCGGCGGAATGGATCAGCACCAGGTCGCCCTCCGTAACCGGCGCCATGACCCTGACCATCTGCCAGGCGGTCAGGTAGTTGACCGGCACCGCCGCTGCGATTTCCGGCGTTACGGCGGCCGGTCTCTGCCAAACCAGTTCCCGGGGCAGGCAGACGAATTCACTGTAGCCCCCGAAATTGCACATCGCGACCACGGGAGCTCCGGCCAGGTCTTCCGGCACCCCGTCGCCCACCGCGTCAATCGTTCCGGCCACCTCGTAGCCGGCCACCGCCGGCAGGGCGGGCGCATCGGGATACAGTCCGCGCCGCATCATCACGTCCGCGAAATTGACCCCGGCCGCCTCCACGCGAATCCGCACCTGGCCCGCGGCGGGATCGGGTCGGGCGACCTCGCGGACCTCCATGACCCCGACTTCGCCTTTGCTGTTCATCCAGACCTGGAGCATGGTCGCATTTCCCCTTCCGGCGCCCCCGTCAATCGAAAGCGAATCCTCCGGGCTTGGTACCCGGCATTTCGATTTCGGGATAATCCACTCCGCCGATCTTGAACCCCAGGACAAACCCGCTTTCCTCCACGCTGTTCACGATACCGAAGCGCAGCTGGGTGGAAGGCAGAACCAGATCGGGGTTGTTGATCCGGAAACCCAGCCCGATGCTGGAATAGAATTTCTGCTGGACCAGGGGATCCTTTTCGCCCCCGATGGCTCCGACATCAGCATAGCCGAATACCATGAACCGGAACCCCATCAACGACCAGGGGGTGAACACCCGGGATTCAAGTTTCAGGATCACCCGCTGATTGCCTTTCACCTTGTTGTCGTCCAGACCGCGCAATCCCGTCTTGTTGCCCAGCAGGAGCGCGCGGTCCCAATTCCGGTTGAAGGCCAGGGTGTAGGTCAGAACGGAATAGAGACGATGATTGAATCGCTCCCCCCCCATCAGGCGCGTGATATAGACCCCGGCCAGGTTCAGGGACCCGTCCTCGACCACGTAGTCGTGGAAATATCCCCCCAGGTCGACCGCCCCCATGAAGATGTCGCCCTTGTTGCGCACCGACAGATAGGCCATCTGGAAAAAGGAACTGGTGCGGTCGAAGAATTCGCGATCCTGATAGCCCCCGGACAGCTTGACGGTAAAGCCCGCGGGTAGATCCTCGGTTTCCCCCATCTTGAACAGGTAGCTTGTCTTGTAGTACTTCAACCTCTGATAGGTCACTCCGGCCAGATAATCCCTGGTATTGAGGAAGGCGGAATTCGTGTCCGCCGTGGCATGGGGACGCACCCGGTAATCCTTCTTCCGGAACCTCGCCGCCGGAACCAGCATGGGACGGGCCGATTGTCCGGACGCCCGGACCCTGCTCAAGGCGACGGCGTGGCCGACCCAATAGTCGCCCAGTTCGAATTTTTCCGGAACGCCCGCGTTGTCCCGAACATCGGTGTACTCCCACTGGCCCCCGCCCACCCACTTGATCCCCGGGTGAACCAGGGTGCGCGTGAGTTCGGCCTGCCGGGACAGCTCCTGCCAGGAGTCTTCGAAATGGAGCCTGACATCGATGAAGGAGCCCCGCAGATTCCGTTTCCTCAGCCGCCCCTGGTAACCCAGATTGGGTTTCATGTCTCCCCGGTAGATCGCCTTGTTGTCCAGCCGGACCCCATAGCCGCCGATATTGGAAAAATAGAGATTCGCCTCGTAGCGATCGACATCCTTGATGTTGCCCGTGACGCCGAAAGGCCACTTGTCCCTGGTTTCGACCACCACCGCGACCGTGTTGTCCCCTCCCATCACCGGGGCCACGAGGATCCGCACATCGTTGATGAAATCCAACTCGCGCAGCATGCGTTCGGTATCGGCCAGCAGGAAGGGATCGACGGCCTGCCCGCGTTCGAAAAGGAGGTATTCCCTAATCAGGCGGTCCTTGGTGTAGGACTGGAAGGGTTTGGTCACGATGTTCAGGAGTTGCTGGCTGGTTCCCTGGTTCGAGTCCCAGTAGGGATCGAACCGTTCGACCTGATGGACCAGGACGACTTCGATGGTCTTGCCGATATAGGGGGCGTAACGGCTGACCACCTCGACCGCGCGGCCGTCCAGTTCATCACCCTGCTGGCTGGAACCTCCGAAATACCTTTTCAGAAGCTTGGTCAACCAGGAGCCGTCCTCCTGGTCGCTGTCCTGGGCCGTGACCAGGGAATCGGGGCCGGCCGCGGTGGATTGGGCAACAGCACCTGTCACGTCCGTGATCCCGGACAGGCACAGGAAAAGCAAGCCGATGACCGCGGCCCGCACGTCTTACCTTCCGCAGCAGCGTTTGAACTTCTTGCCGCTGCCGCAAAGACAAGGGTCGTTGCGGCCCGTCTTGGGCTCTTCGCGCACCACGGGTTTCTTGGTCCCGGGCCGGCCCTCGGTAAACTTCCAGTCACCCTCCTCACGGCGGAATTCCGCCACCTCGTGATACTGCTTGTCCTCGCCGCCGTAGGTGTAACTGGCCACGAACTCGACGGTGCCCGTTTCATCCTCGGGACCGCCGGATTCCGTGGCGAGGATTTCCAGACCGTGCCACTGGCTGTTCTCGGCCCAGTCGCGGGCGCCTTCAGCGTCCTCGTCCTTGCGGAAGTCCGGGTGGACCGACTGTTGGAGGAAGTCCATCTCCACCCGGGAATAGGCGGTGTAACGGGCGCGCATCAGTTCTTCGGCGGTGGCCGCGGCCCGTTCACCCTTGATGACCGGACCGCAGCAGTCGCCGAAATCCAGTTTAGTTCCACACGGACATTTCATTTCCCGCTCCATCGAGAGAGGGCCGCCGGATCCTGGATGACCATTTCTGGAGGTCCAGAGCGGCGGCCCGGTTATTTCCTTCTGTGCCTCGGACCGCTAGTCGGACGCGGCGCTGCGGGCTCCCTTGTAAAGGTAGAAGCACACACCGCAGAAGAGCACCAGCGCCAGCAGGGCCGACAGGGAATTCTCCTCGACCCAGTCGTGCATGTTCAGCGCGTGGACCACCGACCAGCCCTCGGCGTTGATCACGGTGCCGTCATGCAGGGTGCGCGTCCAGTCGTCGCTGACGAGCATCTTGCCGAAAAACAGCACCAGGGCCGCCACGACCCCCATGATGGCGCCGCCGGCCACGAAACCGGAAGCCATCAGGGTTCCCTTTTCCTTGCGCTTGCGCTGCACGTCGTCGCTGCCGCCCTTGGCCACGAAATACGACACGATGCCGCCGGCCAGGATGGGCGTGTTCAGATGCAGGGGCAGGTACATGCCCAGAGCGAAAGCCAGGGGCGGGACACCGACCCATTCCAGCACCAGGGCCATGAAACATCCGCCCAGATACAACAGCCAGGGCGCCGGCGAACCGGTCATCAGCGGCTCGATCACCGCGGCCATGGCGCTGGCCTGGGGCGCTTCCAACGGGTTGGGTTTGGTCGCCGTGGCTTCGCCGAAGCCGTAGGTGTCGTTCAACAGCATGATCACGCCCGCGACCGCGGCCGCGGAAAACAGGGTGCCCAGGAACTTCCACTGCTGCTGGACCCGGGGCGTCGTGCCCAGCCAGTAGCCGATCTTCAGATCGCTGATGAACCCCCCGCTCATGGAAAGCGCGGTGCAGACCACGCCGCCGATCAACAATGCGGCCACGATGCCGCCGTTATCCTTCAAGCCCACCCAGTTGAGGATCACCGAGCTGATGATCAGGGTCATCAGCGTCATGCCCGAAACCGGGTTGGTGCCGACGATGGCGATGGCCCGCGCGGCCACCGTGGTGAACAGGAACGCGATCACCGTGACGATCAGCAGCCCCGCGACGGCCCAGGCCAGCTTGTGCGTGACGCCGAACCAGAAGAACACGAAGACCAGGGCCAACGCCAGGACCGTCAGCGCGGAGATCCACTTCATGGGGATGTCCTTCTGCGTCCTCTCGACCGGTCCTGTTTCCGTTTTCTGACCGCCACCCATCTCGTTGGCCGCCAGCTTGAAGGCGCCCCAGATGATGCTGCGCGACTTGAAGACCCCGATCATGCCGGCCATGGCGATGGCGCCGATGCCCACGGGCCGGACGTAGTTGAAGAAGAGGTCGCCCGGGACCATCGCCTGCAGTTCGGCGATCTGGAATTCATTGCCGAAGAACCCGACCATCGGCACCAGAACCCACCAGGCCAGGAACGAGCCCGAGGCGATGATCAGGGCGTAGCGCAATCCGACGATGTAACCGAGGCCGATCACCGCGGCGTCCGTCAGCAGACGGAATTCCAGGCGCGGCCCGGCGGCCATACGTTCACCCCAGGCAAAGACCCGGGTGGTGAACAGTTCGCGCCAGAACCCGAAGGAACCGGACAGGAAGTTGTAGACACCGCCCAGGGCCGCGGCCTTGAGCAGGGTCGAAGCGGCGCCGCCGCCCTTTTCCCCGGCCATCAGCACCTCGGTCGAGGCGGTGGCTTCAGGAAAAGGAAACTCGCCGTGCATGTCCTTGACGAAATACCGGCGGAAGGGAATCAGGAACAGGATACCCAGCAGACCGCCCAGCAACGAAGCCATGAAGATGCGGAAAAATCCCGCCTGATCCTCCAGCCCCAGGATGTACAGCCCCGGAACGGTAAAGATGGCGCCGGCGACAATGACTCCGGAAGCCGAACCGATCGACTGGATGATGACGTTTTCCTGCAGGGCATCCTTGCGTCCCAGAGCGCTGCTCAACCCCATGGCCAAAATGGTGATGGGGATGGCCGCTTCGAAGACCTGGCCGATCTTCAGCCCCAGATAGGCGCTGGCCCCGGTAAACAGAACGGCATAAAAAAGGCCCCAGAACAGGGAATATCCGGTCAGTTCGGGGACTATTTTCTCGGCCGGGATAACCGGCACATAGGATTCACCCTCGTTCAACCGCCGATATGCATTATCGGGAAGGCTTTTGGGGTTTCCGCTGACTTCCATGGGCACCTCCGGACAGGGGGGCAGATAGGGACGATCGTCCCGGGACCGCGGCCGGCCGCGCGGAAGGTCCAAAGGATGGTCCCATGCGGCCGACATCGCCGGTAAACCTAACATTCCCCTAACTTTCAGACAAGCAAAGTGTCAAGCCCATCCTTGCCTCGCCACGCCCTCAGGTCATATCTTTGACTTTCGCAATTCAACCCTTGGGAACCGGCCTGTCGGGCCAGGATCCCGCAGCGCCCTGTTTTTCCGCCGGAGGCCTTTCCATGCTGGACAGAAAAGCCGATTCCACGTTTCCGACCCTGATCGATCGCTTCGTCACCTACGCCAAGATCCACACCACCAGCAGCGAGGAGTCGGACACCTACCCCTCCACCGAGCGGCAGTTCGACCTGGCCCGCCTGCTGGTGGACGAGTTGAAGGCCGTCGGCCTGGCCGACGCCTCGGTGGACGACAACTGCTACGTGACGGCCAATCTCCCGGCCAGCGCCGGCTTCGAGAACGTGCCGGCGATCGCTTTTATTTCCCACATGGACACGTACCCCGAAGTGAGCGGCGAAAACGTGGTGCCCACCTTCCACGAAAACTACCAGGGCGGCGACATCGACCTGCCCAACGAAGGGCGCAAGATCCTGGCGGCCGAAAACCCGTATCTGGCCAAGTGCCTCGGCGAGACCATCATCACCGCCGACGGGACCACCCTGCTGGGTGCCGACGACAAGGCCGGCATCGCCGAGATCATGGAGGCGCTGACCCTTATCCACGAGAACCCCGAATGGAAACACGGCCCGGTGAAGATCGCCTTCACCCCCGACGAGGAAGTCGGCCAGGGCGTCAAGCATTTCGATGTCGAGGGCTTCGGCGCGACGGTGGCCTACACCATGGACGGCGGCCAGCGCGGCGAAGTGGAGAACGAGACCTTCTGCGCCGACAGCGCCATCGTGACCTTCGTCGGCCGCGACATCCATCCCGGCTACGCCAAGGACAAGATGGTTCCCTCGGTCAAGGTGGCCGGTGAATTCGTCGCCAGCCTGCCCCGGGAAGGCGCCCCCGAAACCACCGAGGGTATGGAGGGCTACATCCATCCCATCAGCATCAAGGGCAACACCAGCGAGACCGAGGTCCACCTGCTGATCCGGGATTTCGCCCAGGAGGGCCTGCGCCCCAAGGCCGAGATGATCGACAAGTACGCCGCCGCGGCCTGCGAGAAGTGGCCCAATTCCAGCTACAAGATCGAGATCAAGGAATACTACCGGAACATGAAGTACGATCTGGAGAAGGAACCCCGCGCCATGGCCTACGCCCTGGAAGCGGTCAAGCGGGCGGGCATGGAGCCCCTCCAGGGTTCGATCCGGGGCGGCACCGACGGATCCACCCTGTCGGCCAAGGGCCTGCCGACGCCGAACATCTTCACCGGTGAACAGGATTTCCACGGTTACGGCGAGTGGGTCTGTGTCAAGGACATGGTGCTTGCCACGGAAACTATTCTGAAAATTATCGAGGTCTGGACGGAGAAAGAGAGCTAGAGAGCCTTTACAGGCCATACGCACAGGGCCCGGAAATAATCCGCAGCGCCGAAGGCGTGAGGACATTTTCCGGGCCCTGTGCGTATGGCCTGTAAAGGCTTCCTGGCTCTCCTTCCCCGTTCACCCCGGATTTCTCAGAATAATTTTCGTGTCTTGCGGGTATGATCTCAAAGTGATATCATACTGACATCTCACCCCCATTCAAACCCATTGGGGGAAGATGTCGAACCCGAGGGAGGCTGCGATGCACACCGAAAAAACTGCCAAGACCATGTCCGGCTGGGGAATGCTGTTCCTGAACCTGGCCCTGATTGCGGCAGGTATTTACCTGTTCATTTCCGGAATCGCGCACGAATCCGTGGTGACCCTGGTGACGGGCATCGCCCTGCTGCTTCTGGGAATCACCCTGCTGGCCGGTTTGTTCATCATCAACCCCAACGAGGCGGCCGCGCTGCTGCTGTTCGGCGCCTACAAGGGCACCTCCCGCGAGAACGGCCTTCGCTTCGCCAACCCCTTCATGCGGAAGGACAAAATTTCCCTGAAGGCCCGGAATCTTAACGGCGAACGGCTGAAGGTGAACGACCTGACGGGCAACCCCATCGAAATCGCGGCCGTCGTGGTGTGGAAGGTCGTCAATACGGCCGAAGCCCTTTTCGACGTCGATGATTACGAGGGGTACGTGACCGTCCAGAGCGAATCGGCGGTGCGGCACCTGGCCAGCGCCTATCCCTACGATGGAAAAGAAGAGGAGCTGACTCTCCGCGGAGCCACCGACGAGATCAACGAGCACCTCAAGAAGGAACTGCAGGAGCGCCTGGACAAGGCCGGCGTGCAGGTTCTCGAGGCCCGGTTGAGCCATCTGGCCTACGCCCCGGAGATCGCCCACGCCATGCTGCAGCGGCAGCAGGCCAGCGCCGTGGTTGCCGCGCGCACCAAGATCGTCGAAGGCGCCGTCGGCATGGTCGAGATGGCCCTGCACGAACTGGGCGAGAAGGACCTGGCCGAATTCGACGAGGACAAGAAGGCCACCATGATCAGCAACCTTCTGGTGGTGCTGTGCAGCGAGCACGCGGCCCAGCCGGTCGTGAACACCGGCACGATCTACCAATAGGAGCAAGATGAGCGCCCGGAAGGCATTTCCACTCCGCATCAGTCCCGAGCTTTATCAGGAACTGCGGAAGTGGGCCGGGGATGAATTCCGCAGCGTCAACGGTCAGATCGAATTCCTGCTGCGCCGCGCGGTCAGCGAACGCAAGAAGAGCCGGGGTCCGGGCCCCGGCTCTGAATCGCCTGATGATTGAACCTGCCTAGGGCTCCATTTCCTGGAAAATCAATTCCACCGGATCGACATCGGCATCGAAAGTGCTGATGAGTTTTTCGCGATAGGGACCCAAAGCCGCTTCCAGGCCGTCGGCTGGATAATCGGTGTCGGCCAAGCCCGGCCGGTCAGGCTCCAGCCATGTCCGAAAGATCAGCCGGTAGATGTATTCGTATTCCAGCGGACCCATTTCATGGGCCAGCAGGGCCTGGTTGCGGGCGGTCCAGAACCCCGCATAGGTCGGCATCAAATCAGAGCCGGTGTTGAACAGTTTCAGCAGATCCCTCAGGCCTCCGTCGCGCTGCCGCTTTTGATCCGCCGCGAATTGCGTGCTGGCGGTGGCCATGGTCCGGCGCCAGCCGGCCAAATCTTCCCGGACGGTAAGGAACACCTCTATCCGCTCCGCGGACGGAATGCCTCCCGCCGGTGGCCGGAATCCCTCTTCACCTTCGGTGGCCTCGCGCAGGATTCTTTCGCTGTCCGCGACCTCCTTGTACTCCTTGTTGATCCGGCCCGCGTACCAGGTGGCCACCCCCATGAACGCCAAAACGGCAAGGATCGCCACACCGCTGCCGATCATCAGGCCCAGCTTCCATTTTCCGGATTTCGTCATGATCGGGTACCTCGTCAGTCTTCGGGTTCGAGCCCGTATTCCTTGATCTTGCGCCACAGCGTGGTCCGGTCGATTCCCAGTCTTCGCGCCGCTTTGGATCGATTCCAGCCGGTGCCGCGCAAGGCATCCCGCAGCAGGTTCTTTTCCTGGTCGCTGTGCACCGGAACGTCGTTCAACCCTTGGGCGCGGCGGCTCCCGGAGCGGAAAAGTTCGGGTGGCAGATGGCTGCCGCCGATGATCTCCCCCCGGCTCAGGACCAGGGCGTGTTCGAGGGAATTCTCCAGCTCCCGCACGTTGCCCGGCCAGTGGTGGTTCATCAGCAGCCGCAGGGCCTCGCCGGACACCGCAGGCGGTCCGGGCTGCCCCTCACGCCGGGCGATCTTGGCCAGCAGATGGGTGATCAGCAGGGGAATATCCTCCCGCCGGTCGCGCAGCGGGGGAATGGCCAGGGACACCACCTTGATGCGGTAGAAGAAATCCTCGCGCATCCGGCCGGTGGCCAGGAGGGTTTCCAGATCGCGGTTGGTCGCCGACACCACCCTGACGTCCACGGGGATGGGCCGGTTGTCCCCCACCCGTTCGATAACCCGTTCCTGGAGCACGCGCAGCAGTTTGACCTGGATCACGGGGCTCACATCACCGATCTCGTCCAGGAAAATCGTGCCGCCGGCCGCCTCCTGGAAGCGACCCACGCGGTCACCCACCGCACCGGTGTACGCCCCCTTGACGTGGCCGAAGAGCTCACTTTCCAAAAGGTTTTCCGACAGGGCCGAACAGTTGACCTGGACAAAGGGACCGTCGGCCCGGCTGCTGGCCTCGTGCACGGCGCGGGCCACCAGTTCCTTGCCCGTGCCGCTTTCTCCGGTGATCAAAACCGTCGCCTCGCTGCCGGCAACGCTGGAGACCAGGTCGAACAGTTCGCGCATCTTCGGATCCCGCCCCACCAGGTTGCCCAGGCGGTGGCGGGGGCTCATCTGCTGGCGCAGGGTGGTCACCTCGGTCACGTCCCCCAGAATCAGGGCGATGCCCAGGGAAACCCCCTGCTGGTCGAGCAGGGGAGAGGTTCGCAACAGGACGTGGCCGCGCCGGCCGTCGGCCAGTTGCACCGTGGTCTGGAAATCGATGATGGCCTCCCCCGAACGCAGGGTTTCCTGCAGGACATCCTCCGGGCAGGACTTGTTTCCGAACAGATCACAGACCAGGACCCCCGCCAACTCCCGCGCGCTACGGCCCAGGATTTCCTCCGCGGCAGGGTTCATGGTCAGGATGCGCAGGTCTGCATCCAGGGCGATGATCCCCTCCCGCAGCGACCTGATAATAGAAAGCAGGCTGGTGGGCTTGATCTGGGCCAGCAGGCTTTCAATGGATAGCAAGGCGCCCTTCTCCGGTTTTTTCGCGACCATGGCCTCATTTCCCCGCTGAAGTGTTGAAAGCAACGATTATGTTGCAACATTTTAGTTGCAAACCACACCGGGCGCAAGTGGAGTTGCGACCAGCCCAACCGGAGCGAATAACTTAACTTGCTGAAAACCATGACCTTAATAAACTCCAAAGGGGGTTTCCTTTTAATGGCACAGCTCCTGCGATAGGGTTGTCCAAGCGAGAAGTGATTCAAGTTGGTGTTGCAGCCAACGGTTGTAATAACGGAGGAGAGTCCCATGGCGAACGTGATGGAATTCAACGGCGATAATTTCGAGGCCGAGGTCGTAAACAGCGATGTCCCCGTTCTGGTGGATTTTTGGGCCCCCTGGTGCGGTCCCTGCAAGATGATCGGCCCCATCGTCGAGGAACTGGCCGGCGAGTTCGACGGCAAGGTGAAGATCGGTAAGGTCAACGTGGACAACAATCAGGACCTGGCCGCGAAATTCGGCATCCGCGGCATTCCCACGGTCATGCTCTTCAAGGGCGGCGAATCCATCAACAGTTTCGTCGGTCTGCGCCCCAAGGAAGATCTGGCCGCGGCCCTCAACGCCGCGTTGTAACCAGCCCCGATCATCCCCTTGAGGGAGGTATCTCCCTCGCCCGGTCGTCGGCCCTCCCCCTGGGCCGGCGGCCATTTTTATTTGCCCGCCGGAACCGGTTTGGGAAAAACTGATTGAAGACAGAGGCTAGCCCGGCCGATATCTTTATATGGGTCTGGCGAAAGCATTTTCCCGCATCCCCAACACCAGGAAACGGATCCACCATGGCCGGAATCATGAATGGCATGAAAAACATCTTCCGCGGCAACGACCTCAAGAACAACGTGTTCTTCATCGTGTTCGACAGTTGCCGCTGGGATGCCTACCAGGCTGCCAAGACCCCCAATCTGGACCGGATCGGCCAGGCCGAAAAGCGGTACAGCTACGCCAGCTGGACCAGCCCCAGCCACTACACCTTCCTGATGGGCATGGTGCCCCACCAAAGCCCCAAGGGGGTGTTCGCGTCCAACGTCTACCGCGACGAGTTCTCCCTCTGGTCGGAGCGGCTAAACATCAAGGATGTGGAATTCGGGAAGTTCGTCCCCCAGCTTTCCCTGCCCCACTTCCTGAAAAACCAGGGTTATCGCACCGAGGGGATCGTCAGCCTGCCGGTGCTGAACCCCATGACCAGCATGTCGGCCCATTTCGACCGCTACGACCTGGCCCCCAGCCACAACGACCTGGGTACGATCCTGGACGGCGACGGGGACTTCAAGGGCATCGAGATTTCCCGGGAACAGCCGGGGTTCTTCTTCATCAACACCGGGGAAACCCATTACCCGTACCTGTTGCCCGGCGAGTCCGGCGAGGACCTGCCCCACATCAGCGGCGTGCACGGCGTCTTCAAGCACCTGGACGATTTCCTGAAAAATCCCTCGGAATTCCTCACGGGCCGCAAACAGGACGAATTTTTCACGCCCGAACAGTTCCGCGAATTCTATGAAAAACAGATCGCCTGTGTCGAACACCTGGATGGGGTCGTGGGCAAGCTCATGGACCGCTGTCCGGAAAACACCCACTTCATGATCATGTCCGATCACGGAGAGCTGTTCGGAGAGGACGGTTATTTCGGGCACGGACCCATCTTCCACGAAAAGGTTTTCGAGGTGTTCTACCTGGAGGGAAAGTTGCCCTGACCATGTGCGGGAAGACATGAAACTGGTATTGCTTATGCTGATCCTGGGGTCGGATGCGACGTCCGCCGTCGTCGAGGTGGCCCCCGGCGAACAACTGACCGTGTGCAGTGAAGGCCCCGCGGACGGCGAACCGGTCGTGTTGGTTCCAGGCCTGTCGGGCTGCTCCTACGGTTTTCGCAACCTGACGCCCCTGCTGCATGAACAGGGCTTGTGGACGATCATCATCGAACCGCTGGCCGTGGGAGAATCATCCCGGCCCGCGGACGCGGACTACACCATGACCGCGCAGGCCGCGCGCCTGGGCGCCGCGCTGGACGACCTGAACATCTCGAACGCCGTTATCGTCGCCCAGGGAATCGGCGGCGCCATGGTCTTCCGGTTGGCCGTCGAAAGGCCCGAGTTGCTGGCCGGCTTCATCTCCATCGAGGCCGGTCCGGCGGAAACGGCCATATCCCCCACCATCAGAAGCACCCTGAAGCTGGCCAAGACCGTGGCCAGGATCGGGGGCAAAAACATCCTGCGTGACCGCTACGCCGAGAACCTGAAAAATGGTTCCGGCGACATCGCCTGGATCGACCGGCGCACCGTGGGACGATATTTCCGCGGCACCGGCCGGGACATTCCCGCCGCCATGAATGCCCTGGCCGCCATGACCGAACAGGCCGAACCCTGGGCATTGGTCCCGCGGCTACCGGAAATCCGGGTCCCCGTCGTGGTCCTGCTGGGGACCGCGCCCCATGACGGCGAACTCAGCGAGGAAGATATCGCGCATTTGGATCAGGGGCTGCCGGACGTGGCATTCCGGGAAATTCCCGGCGCTGGTCACTTCATCTACGAAGAACAACCGCAGGCCGTGGCGCTTGCGGTCAGCGAACTGGTCCGGAAACTGACCGCGGGCGGCGCCCCGTCGTCAGTCACCGTCCCGATGTCGGGCGACGATGGCCCCGGCGACCTCGTCAAGCCCCGTTACGCTCCCTAGCAACTCCCGCGCACCCTTGCCCCACCCCATCAACGGCACCGGATTGAGAGTGTGCCTCCGGGTCGAAGCATCCTCCAGGTTGCCGTGATCGCTGGTCACCAGGACCATGGTGTCCCGGGCCAGATCGTCCGCGAGTTCCTTGAGCAGGGCCTGCAAAAAAATCTCCAGCCGTGACAGTTCCCGGCAGATCCGGCCCGCATCGCCACTGTGCCCGGCCTTGTCCGACTGGAAATATTCGAACAGGGTAAAATGATTGGCGCGTCCGGCCCGGCCCAGGATCCGGCCGGCCTGCGCGGGGTCCAGCGGTTCCAGGTCGAACCCGCGGGAAATCAGCTCGGCGTTGGTGAATTCCTGATAGATGGACCGGCCGGCCCGGACATCGTCCAGGGTGGCAAAAGGCAGGTCGGCAGCCAGGTTGGCCACCGTGGTCGCCGATAGGGTCAATTGCCGTTCCCGGCTCAATTCCCAGAAACGAGGTCGGTACGCGTTGAGAAACCGGGCCTGCAGACCCAGATCAGTCAGGGATTTCAGGAGGGAATTTTCCAGCAGGACTTCCCGCAGTTTCTCATTGGGAAATCCGGTCAGGTGTTTGCCCAGGACGCCCTGGGCGTTGACGCCGGTCAACAGGGTGGTCTGGCCGGTGGCGCTCTGGGGGACGCCGTCCACGCCCAGGACTGCGTCCAGGGGTATGGCCCAGCCGGTTGACGCATGGGGCCGCACCGCATCCCGCCGGGCGGGAAGCCGGAAGATTTCACCCCCGTAGGCGTGCTGGGGATTGACCTGCGGGTCGGGTTTTCCCCAGCCCAGGCCATCGATGAATACCAGGATCGTCCGTTTGTTCATGCCTTCCAATCAGTCTCCGGAGGGACAAAAACGCAAGGACCCGCTCCCGGTATCCTGAGATCCAGGTTGAATTGTGGGAGCCCGGAGGAGTAACTTTGCCAAACAGGTTATATTTGTCGGATACGGTTGCGCCCATTTCGCTTTTGGAGACAATTCGTGAAAGCACGCCAAATCGCCACCTGGGTTCCCGGACTGTTCTTCCTGTTGGGCGTGCTGGGTATTCTGGCCCTCCACGGGCTGGTCAAGAAGAACGACCGGGAAAGGGTCCAACTCGAAACCCAGGTCACCGCCGAGCAGATCCGGATCAGGCTCGAGGCCTGGATCGACGCCCGGATCGCGGTGGTGCGGCATCTGGGCCGCAAGCAGTTCACCGACCAGGATGATATCGAAGCCCATTTCGCCGAGCAGGCCCAGCACCTGCTCGACCTCTACCCCGGCATCCAGGCCATCAACTACATCGACGATTACTGGGTGATCCGGATCGTCGTGCCGGAAGCCACCAATCTGCCGGCCCTGGACCAGGATCTCCACCATCATCCCAACCCGAGCGTGCCCAGGTCCCTCAGTCTGGCGGAGGGAACGGGGAAGATCATCAGCACGCCTGTCGTCGAACTGCTCCAGGGCGGCAAGGGAATCGCCACCTACCAGGCCCTGCTGGACAAGAACGACCGGGCCCTGGGCTACATCAACGGCGTTTTCCGGATCACCATGATGCTGGATACCTGTCTGGCCGAAAGCAACCTCCGTGACAGGTTTCGGTTCCGGTTCACCGAAGAAAACGGGGCCATCGCCTATCTCCATTCCGATTCCGGGACCGGAGAAGAATGGGAATTCCCGATCAACCTGCCCGTCAGGATAGCCGAGCGGGAATGGAACCTCCTGCTGGCTCCCTCGCCCCGGTACCTTGCCGAAGCCCGCAACCCCGCGGATGAAATCCTGGCCGTGACGGGCCTGATCCTGGTCGCCTTGCTGAGTCTGTTGATGCGGGCCTTCCTTCTGCGACAGGCCGCCCTGAAGGAAAGCCGGGCCAAGTACCGCCTGCTGGTCGAGAACCAGAACGACCTGGTGGTTCAATACGATCGGGACGGACGGTTTCTCTACGTCAGCCCCAGCTACTGCCAGATGTTCGACAAGACGGAAGAGGAACTTCTGGGCCACGACCTCCTCCCGGAGATCCACCAGGACGACCGCGAGGCCAGCGACCGTTCCCTGGCCTCCCTGCGGGACGAACCGCACCATTCCTTTCATGAGCAGAGGGTCAGGACCCCGAAAGGCTGGCAATGGCTTGCCTGGTCGAACCGGGCCGTGCTGGATGAAACAGGCGAGGTGCATACCGTCACCGCGGTTGCCAGGGACATCACCCACCGCCGCAAGCTCGAGGACCAGTTGATCCAGTCCCAGAAGATGCAGGCCATCGGCCTGCTTGCCGGCGGCATCGCCCACGACTTCAACAACCTGCTTCACACCATGCTGAACAACCTGGAGCTGGTTTTCCAGGAGTTCCAGCCCGAGGGACAGACCCGGGACGACCTGGACCAGGTTCGCAAGGGAGTGGACAAGGCCATCGGCCTGACCAGGCAACTGCTGGCCTTCAGCAGGCAGCAGATGCTCAAGCCGACCGCCCTGAACATGAATTCGGTGATCGGTGACATGCTGCAGATGATGCAACGAACCATGAAGTCTTCCATCGCCATGGACTTTGCCCCCGCCGAGGGCGTGGTCCACGTCCACGCCGACCGGGTGCAGGTGGAGCAGATCTTCATGAACCTCTGCGTCAACGCACAGGACGCCATCAGCGGGCCGGGGACCATTTCCGTCAAGACCGAAACCCGGAATGTCGACTCCGTTTTTTGCAATAACCATCCCGACGCCCAACCTGGACATTATGGAGTCCTGATGGTGGAAGACACCGGCCGAGGTATGGAACCCGAAGTCCTGGAGCGGATCTTCGAACCCTTCTTCACCACCAAGGAGGTCGGCCAGGGAACGGGACTGGGGCTCTCGTCGATCTACGGAATCGTCCGCCAGCACGGCGGATTCATGCTCGTGGAAAGCGAACCCGGAGCCGGCACGATCTTCACGGTATTTCTGCCGCGCTCGGAGACCGAAGCGGCCGCGGCCGTGCCGGTTCCCTCCAAACAGACCACCGGAGGCACCGAAACCATCCTGCTGGCCGAAGACAACGTGGATGTCCGCAACCTGGCGGTCCGGGTCCTGAACAAGGGCGGCTACAAGGTGATGGTCGCCGTCGACGGCCGGCAAGCCGTGGAATTGTTCGAGCAGCACGCCGCGGAGGTGGATCTGGTCATGCTGGACCTGGTCATGCCCCGCCTCGGCGGCCGCCAGGCGGGTGACCAGATCAGGAAGTTGAAGCCCGGAATCAGACTGTTGTTCGCTTCCGGCTACGATCCCGCCAGCATCGGCGGGGAAGCCAGGGCCGTGGATCAAGCCGACCTTTTGATGAAACCCTTCGGCATTCCCGAACTGCTCGGCAAGGTCCGCGAGATCCTCGACCGAACGCCCATGGACTGAAAAACAGGATCCCCGTCAGGATCAAAGTGATTCTTTCCACCGCAATTCCTTTGCCTGGGGGCGGGAAACCCGCCGGATCATTGACCGGATTCGAAGGGGTAGACTACTTCCCAATCGGCCTTCATGTCCACGACCGTCCACCCGTCGTTGTGGGCCTGGACCAGGGCCTGGTCGAGCCGGCCCACGTGGGAATCCCGGTCGTAGGCCCATTCCCGCTCGGCGTCCGTGTGGTGGACCAGCAGCATCAGGCGGCGTCCCTGCCCGGCCGCGGTCCACTGCAACATCTGGTGATCGCCGTCCGAGTTGCCGAAGGCGGCAACAGGGCGCCGGCCGATCATGTTATCGATGCCCACGGGCTTGGTCGCCTTGTCGTCGATGAAATCAAGCTCGGCCAGTCGGACCAGGACCGGACCGGTATCGCGCATCTCGAAAACCTTCTTGATGCGGCTACCGATGACCTGCTCCGGGGGAATCCCGTATACCTCCTCGACCCACGGCCGCATGAAATCGATGCCGCCGCCGGACACGATGAAAGTTTTGAAGCCGTTGTCGCGCAGATAATCAAGGAGTTCCAGCATGGGTTGGAAGACCAGTTCGGGATAGGGCCGGTCGAAGCGCGGATGCCGGGCCGCGCCGATCCACTCGCGGACGATATCCGTGAACTCGTCGGTGGTCATGCCCGCATGCGTGGCCATCACCAGTTCCAGGATGCCCTTCTCCCCGCTTGCCGCCAGGGCCTCCATGTCGTTTTCCAAAACAGCCTGGAAGGGTTGGGTCGTCTTCCACTCGGGATGGTCGTCCGCCATCTGCTTCACCCGGTCGATGGCGAAGAACAGCTGGAAATACGCCGGCTTTTCCGACCACAGGGTGCCGTCGTTGTCGAACACCGCAATGCGTTCCGGGACGGGAACAAAATCCGGCCCGGCCTCGTCGGTGACGGCCTTGACGAACCCCATGACATTATTTTTGGTGGCGCCCTCGTTCCAGGAAGGCAAGGGATCGCCGGGATCCAGGTCCGCGTAGCACCCCGAAACCAGCAGGACCACGATCACCCAGGACAGTCGACTCCAGGGGAATCGGGACATCAATTTTTTTTCCTCGCAGCTCATTGCGCTCTCCCTCCGATAAAAATCCTTTGATTAATGAGTTGTTGAATTCCGCCAGAAAGTGTACATTTTCCCTCCGATAATGCAACAACACTCAACTGGAGGGAGAAGAAGATGAACGGGAAGAGTGGATTTTTCCGACTAATATTGGGAGGCTTGCTGCTCCTGGCCTTGGCCGGTTCGGCCCTAGCCGCGGACAAACCCAATATCGTCGTCATCTGGGGCGACGACATCGGGCAGGCCAACCTGAGCGCCTACACCAAGGGCGTGATGGGCTACCGCACCCCCAACATCGACAGTGTCGCCGAAGAAGGCATGATCTTCACCGACTACTACGCCGAGCAGAGCTGCACCGCCGGGCGCGCGGCCTTCATCATGGGCCAGAGCGTGTTCCGGTCCGGACTGAGCAAGGTCGGCCTTCCGGGCGCGGATCTCGGCATGCAACCCGAGGATCCCACCATCGCCAGGCTGCTCAAGGAACACGGCTACGCCACCGGCCAGT
>JBDLKA010000036.1:0-30172 GCA_039714075.1 Candidatus Krumholzibacteriota bacterium
GACTTCGGGCCAGGATCTGTCCGGAAATGTCATCAGCGACATGGTCTGGACCGGGCAGAACATCTGGATCGCCACGATCGGCGGCGGCCTGACCCGGGTCACCGATCTGGACACCAGACCAAAGTTCCGGCAATTCACCACCCCCCTTCTGAATGATCTGGACATCACCGCGGTTACCGGCACGGTCATCGGCGAAGGCGAACGGGTTTTCTACGGCATGGACGGCAAGGGGATCGGCCAGATAAACAGTGGACTTCCCGGCAATACGTATACCACCGGTGACAATCTCATCTCCAACGACATCAATGCCCTGCAGATGTTCGGCGGCGATCTGTTCGTCGGGACGCCCGTCGGCGTATCCCGCTTCGCCGACAACACCTTCACCGACCAGAACACCGGCCTGACCAACCTGGTGATCAACGATCTGATCGTCGATGCGGACGGAAATCTCCTGGCCGCCAGCAACGCGGGCATCCACCAGTGGGATCCCAGTGGCGAGACCTGGTCTCTTCTGGGGGCCATCGGATCCTGGGTGGTCGATCTGGCCAGCCGGGACGGGAAGGTCTACGCCCTGGGTCTGAACGCCTCCACACAGGGGGTTCTCAGTGAATACGACGGGTCCGCCTGGAACCCGATCGACCTGCCCTTTCCGGAATGCACCGCCATTGCCGCGGGTGAGGAATTCTGGATCAGCGGACCGGACGACCACGTCACGGCCGGCGGCCAAACGACCAGCAACTATCTGGGCAGGTTGCAGATCGGCGGCACGTTCGACTCGGTGGTCGATGCCTCCACCCAGGTGGCCAACGGCGTGGGCGTGGCCTTCGGTGCGGACGGCAGGGCCTGGATGGGCGACTTTTTCGGCAGACAGATCTCCGCCTACGATGCAACGGACAACTCGTTCTTCTACATATTCGAGCGTCCCCATGCCGCCAACGACACTTTGAACCTGTTTCCCGGCCTGGGCCCGGTCCTGAGCCTTGCCGGTGCAAAGGACGGGACGGTTTACGCCGGCCAGTATGCGGGGGGGGGTGTTCTCAAAATCAACGGGACTTCCACCGATCTGATGGATCCGGGCAATTCCGGCCTCCAGGGGCGGGGCGTCGTCAACATGGTGGCTCATCCCGATGGCCCGCTGATCATCCTGCACGACTGGACCGACGCCCAAACCGTGGAAGTGCTGGTGGACCCCAGCGACTGGACAGAAACCGGCAACTGGGTGCTGCCGCCCATGGACCAGGGCCTGGACTCCGGGCCGACGGTCTGGGACGCCGTGGTCGAAAAACGGGACGTCATCTGGTTTGCCGTTGAAGGCGGCGGCCTGGTGCGGTGGGATGTCAACGGGCCGAATGCCGGTCCGAACGACCCCCTGACCTGGTTTGATCCCGGCGACGATCTCTGGTCGGATCCCGTGACCAGTTTCCAGCCCCAGTCCAACCTGGATCCGGCAAACGCCTCGGCGCTGGCCCTGGGCAAGGACGGTTCCCTGTGGGTGGGCGGCAACGGTCTGGTCCAGTTCACCTATACATTGGCCGGCGGCACTTCCCTGAACACCACCGTGATCCAGGACATCATCGAAAAAAGTCCGGTGACTCCGGATGTCGAAGGTCTGGTCAACGGCAACGTGAGGGACATCGCCACGGACAGGAACGGCGATATCTGGGTGGCCACGCGCACCGGGCTGAACAGGGTGAGCCCCCGGGGCGGCGAAGCCCGCATCACCGCCTGGATCGATCTGGGGAATTATCTTGCCAATCCGGATTACGGTGAGCTTTACTCCGCCGCCACGGTCATCGCTCCGCTGCCGGGGCGAACCTACTCCCGGATCGTTCCTTCACCCGACGGGAAGCGGATGCTGCTGAGCTCCGACCAGGGGACGACCCTGATTGCGGTCGGGTCCGGTCCCAGTGACGGCGGCAGCGAGGACGATCCCCTCGCCAGGATCTACTGCTACCCCAACCCGTGGACTCCGGGAGAACCCGCAGACCAGTTGAAGATCGGCAGGTTGCCCGGCGAGTCGGCGGCCGTGGCCATCTACAACGTGGAGGGCCAACTGGTCTTCAGCGACAAATTCGTTGCCGGGGACACGGGATTCTGGGAGGGTGAGAACATCGTGGGCGCCCCCGTGGCCAGTGGGATGTACATTGTGAAGATCACCGCCGGTGGATTGACCACCACCAGAGTCGTGGCCGTGGAGAGGTGACCCTCGTCGAGGTTCCTTCGTTTCGGCCCAACCAGTCCTTTGATGCGGAGATGAAATGACTGCGCCAACCCCGCATGTTTTTCTGGAGCGGGACGAATTCCTGCCGTTTTTCAAGCCCGACGTGGGCGAAGAGGAAATCGCCGCGGTGACCGAGGTCCTGCGTTCCGGATGGCTGACCTTCGGGCCGAAGGTTCGTGAATTCGGGACCGCCTGCGCCGCCTACCTCGACGTGCCCTGCGCCGTTCCGGTGGCCAGCTGTTCGGCCGGCCTTTTCCTGACCCTCAAGGCGATGGGCATCGGGCCGGGGGACGAGGTGGTCCTGCCGTCCATGACGTTCATCGCCACCCTGACCGCCGTCGTGCATTGCGGCGCCCGTCCCGTGCTGGCGGATATGGATCCGGCCAATCTCGGTCTGGACCCGGAATCATTTTCCCGGGCCATCACCCCCCGGACCAAGGCGGTCATTCCCGTCCACCTGGCGGGGCATCCCTGCCGCATCAGGGAAATCATCGACATCGCCGCGGCCCACGGCATCAGGGTGATGGAAGACGCCGCCCACAGCTTCGGCGCGGCGGTCGACGGCCGGCGCATCGGCGGTTTCGGGGACGCCACCGTTTTTTCCTTCTACGCCACCAAATGCATCACCACCGGGGACGGGGGCCTGGTGACCACCGCCAACGAGGAAATGGCGGACAAGCTTCAACTGCTCAGTTTTCACGGCATGGACGGCAACGCCTGGCAGCGCTATGGAGACAAGGGGCGCTGGTACTACGAGGTGGTGGCCCTGGGGTACAAGTTCCATCTCGGGGATCCCGCCGCGGCGTTGGGCCTGGTCCAGCTGGGCAGGTCGGACGCCTTCATGGCCCGCCGGACCGAGGTGGCTCTTCGCTTCAACCAGGCTTTCGCCGGCCTTCCGGGGGTCACCCTGCCCTCGGCGGCGGACTGGGCCACCCACGCCTGGCATCTGTACATCCTGCGCCTGGACCCGTCGGTGATCGCCGGGGGGCGGGACGGCCTGATCGCGGATCTGACCGCCAACAGGATCGGCAGCTCGGTGCACTTCATACCCTTGCACCACCACCCTGTTTTTCGCGAGGAGGGCGCCGAGTTCGCTCCCCTGCTGCCGGAAACCGAGAAGTACTACCAGGAGGCGGTCAGTCTCCCGTTGTTTCCCGGCATGGCGGACTCCGATGTCGATGATGTGATCGAGGTGGTGGCCGGCAGTATCGGGCGGCGTGCCCGGTGACAGCCCTTGAAAATACCGGTGAATCGTATCAGTTGGACATTTCCCACCGGGCTCCGGATGACTGGTCCGACCTTCTGTCCCGGGATCCGGCCGCCGAATACACCCAGACAGGTTATTGGACCGAAGCCGTCAGCACCCACCTGCCGGATGCCCGCGCGGTCTGGCTGAGCCTGCGCCGTGACGGCCTTCTGGTCGGGGGAGTGAGCCTGGTGGAGCGCACCGGTTCGAAGCAGGTCAAGGGAATGATGCCCGGCCGGCGGAGACTGGAAAGCAGCCTCGGCGGAACCACCGGCGGGCCGGTGGTTTCCCACGAACTCGAAGCGGGGGAACAGGACCGGGTTTTCAACCATCTGGTCGAGGGGCTGACGGGATTGGATTCGGGGCCCCTGGGGACCTGCGCCATGGTCCTGGGACCATCCCGGGAAAAGCGGTTCGGCCCCCTGATGCGACGCCGGTCCGGGTGGGTCAGGAAGGATGCGCCCACTGCGGCGGTGTCCCTCGAAGGCGGTATCGACCAGGTGGAAAAATCGCGTCTGGTCAAGACCAAGCGCAGCGAGCGCAACCGGGGACTGCGGCGCGGGGCGGAACTTTTTCTCTCCGACGAGGTGGAGCTGCTCCGCGAATATTACCGGATCTACGCGCGGGCCGCCGACCACTGGGGAATCGAGCCGACACCTCTGGCGCTGCTGGAAGCGCTGCTGCGGGACCCCGACGACCGGGTCTTCTTCATCTGTGCCCGGTTCGAGGGCAAGGTCATCGGCGGGCATCTGAATCTGCATTTCGGCGGGCGGGTCCTGCCCTGGAACGGAGTGACCGATCCGGCCCTGTCCCGCTCGCATTTTCCGTCGACCCTTTGTTTCTGGGGCGACATGGTGGAAGCCTGCCGGCGACAGGCGGACTGGCTGGACATGGGAGGAAGCGGGGGCGTGGACACCCTGGTCGGCTTCAAGAAATATTTCGGGGCCGAGATGCAGATGCGGGGGCTCTACCTCCGCGAGTCCCGGGCGGCGGCAATTTTGCGGCGGGGGCGGGACCTGTGGCGCTCCCGGCCCGGAACCGCCGCCCCGGCCAGGTGGCACGATGATGCTCCCGGTTCCGACAGCGGGGCAACCCCATGAAGCTGGTCGAAGCCGGGGCCAAGATTCTTTTCAGCCGGGTCGGCCAGGTCACGGCCAACGCGGTGGTGGTCCTGGTGGTGGCCAAGACCCTGGGACCGGAAGGTCAGGGCCATTACAGCCTGACGGTGGCTTTGGCCATGCTGCTGGCCGCGCTGCTGGGGGGCGGCATGGGGTTGGCGGCGGTTCCCTCGTTGCGGCAGGACAAGGTGCCGGCGGTCCGCATGCTGAAGGCCCAGTCGATCTGGGCCGTGGGAATGGTTCTGCTGCTTTTGCTGACGGCCTGGTGGTCCACGGGCGCCGGCCCGGCCGACGTGTTGCACAGAAGACTGGGTTGGTTTTCGGGCCTGGGTTTCCTGGCCGCGGTGGCCGCCACGGGTTTTCTCGGTTTTGAAATATTTTCCTACGATCTTCTGGCCCGGGGCCGCCTGGTTGTCGGAGCCGCCGTCAATGGTGGCCGCGCCTTTGTCCACCTGCTGGTGATCCTGGCCCTGGGACTGACCGGGTCCCTGACCTTCGGCCGTTCGGTGGGTGTTTTCGCCGTCGCGCAGCTGGCGGGCATGCTGGTCATGCTGGTGGTTCTGCTGCGTGAGATCCGCCGGCCCCAGCCCGACACCAGAACGGTTTCCATTCGCGAATTCATATCCCGGACGGGAATCTCCGAGGAAGGTTCGGATGAGATCCCCGCGGACCTGGCACGTCGTTCCCTGCCCGGTCTCATCCTTTACAATCTGCGGCACGGTTGGCTGGGGCAGATTTCGGCGGTCGCCTATTTCCTGCTGCTGCGGTTGGACCAGGGCCTGCTGGAATACTACCGCGGTGCGGCCGAGGTGGGAATCTACTCCATCGCCGTTTATGTGGGGGAGATGCTCTGGCTGCTTCCCGGAGCCCTGACGCCCCTGCTGGTCCACAGTTCGGCCGCCCACGCTTCGGATCCGGATCGTGACCGGACGGCGGCCCGTGCGGTGCGGATCGGCATCCTTCTGACCACCGCGGTCGGCCTGCCGTTGTTCTTTCTGGCCGAACCCCTGTTGGCTTTGTTGGCCGGCGGCGAATACCAGGGTTCCGGGCTGGCCCTGCGCGCCCTGCTGCCGGGTATCGTGGCCTTTGCTCCGGGAGTGGTATTGGCCGGGGATTTCATCGGCCGGGGCAAAGCCCACTGGAACACCCAGGCCAGCGTCCTGACCGTCGTGGTCGGCGTGGTCGCCGGCGTCCTTCTCATTCCCGGGCACGGCCCGGTGGGGGCGGCCTGGGCCAGCAGCATCGCCTATGCCTGCGGATCGGCGGTTATGCTGGTCCGTTTCCGCCAGATTACCCGGATGTCCCTGCGCGGTCTCATTCTTGGCCGGATGTGATTCCTTCGGCGAGACTATCCCAGCACCGGAAAAACTGAATATTTGTACCGGCAAACAGGGATTTCTCCCTGGCGTGGCGGGCCCCTGCCCCTGAATCGCCTGAGCGGCAACAAGTTATCTCGATCTTGATCCCATCTCATTCATCCCGAAAAAAATGCCCTTTTTTTCACAAAGAAGGTTGACACCCCTGTGGGGCCCGGTTATTCTGCGGTGGTGATGGGTGGTGAAAAAAAGTGATTTGTGGGGGTTTTTGGATCAAAATCGATAGCTGGAGGTCCAGACCAGCGGAATTGATGGCGGGGGGCCGACGGATCGGCCAAAAAACGCAAGGATGCGAACTGACCCGCCATTAATTCCATATTTGGACCGCCGAAATCCCCGAAACGCCCGGAAAACTGGATAACCATGGAATTCGACCCGACGGCCAACGAAAACCCGGCTCCCGCCTTCACCTTTCACGGGTCCTACACCCGTGCGGTGGACGCCAAGGGCCGTTTTGCGTTGCCGTTCCGGTTCCGGCAGGGAGGCTCGGTTCCGGTCGAGGAGAAATACGTGGTCGGCCAGGGGGCGGACGGATCGCTGAGTCTGCTGCCCTATGCGGTGTGGATCGAGAACTTCAACCGGATGCGCCAGGGCACGCCGGGACCCGAATTGCGGGCCAACATGCGCAAGATGTCCCTGGCCAGCACCGTGGTCGAGCCCGACAGCCAGGGGCGCGTGGCCGTTACGGTCGAGACCCTGGCCAGGTGCGGGATCACCAAAAAGATCACCGTGGTGGGAATGGGTTCCTATATGGAACTGTGGGACCCGGATTCCCTGGACGAGCTGAACGCCGGCGCCGACGAAGTCGATTCCGGTTTCATGGATGAATTCTACCGCTGACCTGCATTCGGCGGTTGAAGCCCGGCGGCATGGAGGCCGGCCGGATAGAGTCGGGCAGCGGGGCGCCGACGGATCGGCGCCCGCCCGACATCGGTTTCTGGATTCAAAGGCAAGCATCTTGAGCAAAAGCCCACGGAGGGGCGTCACCAGGGAAGGAGCCCGCATGCCGAGGGAGTTGACCCGGCAGCTCGTCAGGCACAGGGACACGGGCAGCCAATTGGAGATCGAAGTCAGACACACCGAAAGGGCTGTCTGGGTCGCTCTCTCGGGGATCCTGGACCGACAGGGGATGCAGAGGGTCATCAGCCGGGTCGCGCCCCGGCTTGCAAACAGGGGCTGCCGGATCATTCTGGATGGGAAACGGCTGGCCCATCTGGACTACCGGGCGACTCACGGTCTTCTGGTCTGGAACCGCAAGCTGCGCGACCACCATCATCAACTTTTTCTTCACGGTTGGAGCGATTATCTCAAGGCGATCCTGGTCATGGAAGACTGGGACCGTGAACTGGGCGCGATGCCCACCGAACCCTCGACCTGGCGCCTGTTGAGCGGGGCGTCCGCCGAACGAGCACCATGACCGATGTTCCGCACGTCCCGGTTCTCAAGGACGAGACCCTCGGCCTTCTTCAACCGAGGCAGGGAAAGCGGATCATCGACGGCACTTTCGGCTTCGGGGGACATAGTCTGGCCATGCTTGAGGCCGGGGCGGAAGTCCTGGGGCTGGACTTGGACGCAGTGGCGGTCGACACCTGCAGACGGATCTCGGGCGACCGCCACGGTCTGAAATGCCGGCGGATCTCGTTTCGAAACCTGGACGACGCCATGGCGGAGGTCGGTTGGGAAAAAGTGGACGGGGTCCTGCTCGATCTGGGGGTCAGTTCGTTTCAGCTCGATGACCCGGCCAAGGGATTCAGCTACCGGTCGGACGGCCCGTTGGACCTGCGGTTCAATCAGGACAAAGGTTCGACGGCGGCTGATCTGCTGGCTGCCGCAACCGAGGCGGAAATCGCCGATCTGATCTGGAAGTGGGGAGAGGAAAGGGCCAGCCGGCGGATCGCCAAAGCCCTGGTCCGGGCCCGCGCCGAAGGGCCGGTCGATACGACGGGGAAGTTGCGCCAGGTCATTCAGGGGATCCTGCCCGGAGGGGTGAAACCGGAACCTGTTCTCAGCCGGGTTTTTCAGGCGCTGCGCATCGCCGTCAACGAGGAACTCGACGCGCTGGCGGAAGTCCTGGCCAAGTTGCCGGGGCTTTTGCGACCCGGGGGAGTCTTTGTGGTGATCTCCTACCACTCACTGGAAGACAGACTGGTCAAGAGATTCATCGACCGGGAAAAGCGCGACTGTCTGTGCCCGCCGGAAGTGCCGGTTTGTGTCTGCGGGCACCGCAAGGTTCTGAAGGCCCTGACCCGCAAGGCGGTCCGGGCCTCACAACAGGAGGAAAGGCTGAACAGCAGGGCACGCAGCGCCCGTTTGCGGGCCGCGGAAATCATCTGAGCTGTCGGCAGCCGAGGAGGTCCGGAAGGGAGTCCGGACCGGAAAAGAGTTGCAGTATGTGGAAACCCGACCTGAATCTGAAATGCCCCGCGGGCCGGCGGACCCGCCGCTGCACCCGGACCATGGCCCACCGGCGCCGCCTGGCCGGAGGACAGGTCACCCTGACGGCCCTGGGCGCCCTCTGCCTGGGGCTTCTTCTGGCCGGTTCCATTTACATATCCAATCAGACCACGGCGTTGCGCACGGAAATCGCGGTCCTTGAGGCCCGCCAGGAGTTTCTCGAGGCGGGTACCGGGCATCTGCTGACCCGGTGGAATGCCGCCACCAGCACTGAAGTGATCATTCGCCGGGCCCGGAAGGAACTGGGCCTGGTCGTGCCGGAAGATCCCGGTCTGGTTCTGGTTTACGAGGAAGGCGACGGGTCCGATCGCGGGTCCGGTCTCTGGCAGAAATTCCTGAGCCGGTTCGGTGGTGGCACCGCGGTCCAGGCGGCGGAGGATCAGGCCGGCCTGGTGGTTGGAACGATGGTTTCGTTGACGCCGCGTAACAGCTGGGGAACATCGGTTCCGGGGGGGGACGGGCCATGAGCAACCGGGGTCATGACGGCCGGCGGTTCCGGACCCTGCGGATCCTGATGCTGGCGGCGGGAATCGTCCTTGCCGGTCGCATCGTTCACGTCCAGGTTTTTGAACATGAAAAGTATCGGGCCAAGGCGCTGCGCCAGTGGGAGCGTTTGATTCCCATCAAGGCGGAGCGGGGGAATCTGTACGATCGCCACGGGCAGCCCTTGGCCCTCTCTGTGACAACCTGGCGGATCGGGGTCTCCGGTTCATCGGTGGATGACGCCGGCGCCCTGGCGGTATTGCTGTCCGACGTCCTCAAGGGCGACCGGGCCCGCATCAGGAAAAAGATTTCCCGCGCGGGAAAATCGCATGTGGTTCTGGCTTCCGAAGTCGTGCTGACGTCCGAGCAGAAGTTACGGCTGGAAAAGGATGGGCAGCAGGCGGTCACCCTGGAACCTTTGCCGTCCCGTCTTTATCCCACCGACGGGGTGGCGGCATCGCTGGTGGGGTTTCACCGGGAAGACCTCGATCAGACGGTGGCCACGGGGCTGGAGCACAGCCTGGACGGATACCTGGCGGGGCGGGTCGGCAAGGCGCGCGAAATCAGGACGGCGAATCCCCGGAAGAACAAGGGCCGCATCGAAGTCGAAAAGGCTGTTCACGGGCAGAGCCTGACCCTGACCCTGGACACCGACCTGCAGATCATCTGCGAAGAAGAGCTTTCCCGGAGCGTCAAGGAGTGTGGGGCGGTCGGCGGTTCGGTCCTGATTCTGGATCCCGGCAACGGGGATATCCTGGCTTCGGCCAGTTGGCCCTTGCTGAACACCCGTCGCGGACGGCATGCGGATCCGGCCATCTGGGTCAACCGCAACTTCACCTACCAGTACGAACCGGGCTCGGTTTTCAAGATCTTTTCCACGGCCTCGCTGCTGCGCAACAGTGCCATCGATACGGCCACCGTCTTCAATTGCGACAATACCAGGAGTGAAAAGATCTACGTCCGCAACGACCGGGATCATTCCTACGGCAACCTGGCCCTGATGGACGCGTTTGCCGTTTCGAGCAACGTATTCTGGGCCAAGGCGGTGGGCAACCTGCGCAAGAGCGAACTGTACCGTGACCTGACCGACTTCGGTTTCGGCCAGCCTACGACCCTGGCCTACGACGGGCAACCGGCGGGCATCCTTCATCCGGTCACCAGGTGGTCCGGCAGGTCCATGCAGACCATCGCCATAGGGCAGGAGGTCGCGGTCACGGCCTTGCAACTGGGACTGGCCGTCTGCAGCGTGGCCAACGGCGGCACCCTGTATTCCCCGCGCATGATCAAGGATGTCCGTGACGACCGGGGCCGGGTCATCGAGGAGATCCAACCGGTGCCATTGCGCCGGGTCATGGCGCCGCAACTGGCCGAACTGTTGCGCAACGCCATGGGCCGGGTGGTCCTGGAAGGTACGGGACAAGGGGCGGGAATGGATTGGATCACCACCGGGGGCAAGACCGGCACGGCCCAGAAAAGCGTGGACGGAAAGGGTTTTACGCCGGGAGCCTACATCGCCAGTTTCGCGGGGATGGTGCCGCTGGAGGACCCCAGGCTTGTCGTCCTGACCGTCCTGGACGAACCCAAGGGTTACCGCCACTACGCGGCCCAGAGCGCGGTGCCGCTGTTTTCCTCCATCGTCAAGGGGATACGGCGTTCCACCGATTGGCTGACCGACGTTCCCGGGGGACGCACTTCGCCGTTCACTCCGCCGGACAAACTGGAAATGGTGGTCGTGCCCGACGTGTTGCATCTGTCGGTGACCAAGGCGGCCCAGAGACTGGGATCGGCCGGCTTCATGGTGGCCGGAGCGGAAAAAGACGGTGTGGTCATCCAGCAGATCCCCGCCGCGGGCACCCGGTGCCTGCCGGGACAGCAGGTGGAACTGGCGGTGGCCGATCCACGGGGCGGACGGGGGGCGGAAGCATCCCTGTGTCCTGATTTCACCGGACTGAGCAACCGTCAGGTGAGCAGCCTGGCGGCGCGTCTGGGCATGCCGGTCATCATCAAGGGCGTCGGTTATGCCGTTCGCCAGAGTCT
Source organism: Candidatus Krumholzibacteriota bacterium (assembly GCA_039714075.1). Lineage (GTDB taxonomy): Bacteria > Krumholzibacteriota > Krumholzibacteriia > LZORAL124-64-63 > LZORAL124-64-63 > JAGLCY01. The sequence continues at coordinate 10,936 of JBDLKA010000036.1, forward strand.
GGGGCCGGGCCGGGCCCTCGATGGTCGCCCCATCACCGTCAAGATGGAAACATCGTGGCGTTGACCTTCGGCAATCTTTGTTCCGGTCTTCAGTGCCGCGAGTTGACGGGCAATCAGGAAATCCGGATCGAAAACATCACTGCGGACTCGCGCCGGGCGGGCCCCGCCACCGTGTTCGTGGCGGTGCCGGGAACCGGCGGCGACGGGCATGATTACGTGGCGGATGTCGTGGCCCGCGGTTGCCGGGCCCTGGTTATCCAAACGGACCGCCGGGAGACGGTTTCCCTTCTGTTGAAGGATTATGCCGGAGCGACGGCGGTGGTGGATCGGACCCGCCCGGTGCCCGCCCTGCTGGGCAGGATTCTCCACGGCCAGCCGGATCTCGAACTGTGGACAGCCGCGGTGACGGGAACCAACGGAAAAACCACGGTCTCGTTCCTGCTGCGTGAAATGCTGAACCGGCTGCGGGGACCCTGCGGCCTGTTGGGAACCGTGGCCTACGCGGATGGTTCGACCACCGAACCGGCCCCTTTGACCACTCCGCCAGGGACGGTGTTCTACAGTTGGCTGGCGCGCATGGTGGCCAACGGCTGCCGCAGCGTGGCCATGGAACTTTCCTCCCACGGACTCGATCAGGAAAGATGCGCCGGTCTGGGATTGGACGTGGCGATCATGACGAACATGGGCCGCGACCACCTGGACTATCACGACAGCCCGGAGGATTACCTGGCGGCCAAAGCCCTCATCATGAAGCTCCTGCGCAAAGGCGCGATCGGGGAAGGCACGGGGCGGCCGGGAGTTCTGGTGCTCAACGGCGACGACCCGCAACTGGCGGGACTGGATACATCCGGCGTGGAGACGGTGCGATTTTCCTGCCGCCCGGATCAGGAACAGGCCGACCGGGCGGATCTGCGTGTATCGGCGGCCCATCTGGAACTGGAGGGCACGAGGCTGGAACTGGACTGGCGCGGTCAGGGCCTGAAGATCAAGAGTCCCCTGGTGGGCCGTTTCAACGTGGAGAACCTGACCGCGGCCCTGGCCGGAGGTATCGCCCTGGGACTGGATGCCGAGGCCTGCGCCGCGGCCCTGGGCGGTGTGCCGCAGGTTCCCGGACGGCTGGAGAGATTTGTCCTGCCCAACGGCGGTCTGGCCGTGGTCGATTACGCCCACACCCACGACGCGTTGGCGGCGGTACTGAGGACCTGCGACGAGTTGAAGGCCGGTCGTCTGCTGGTGGTGTTCGGTTGCGGAGGAGACCGGGACCGCGGCAAGCGCCCCTTGATGGGGCGCGTCGCGGCGCAGGAAAGCGATCTGGCCTGGATCACCTCGGACAACCCGCGCAGCGAGGAACCCGGAGGCATCTGCCGGGATATCCTGGCGGGGTTCGATGAGGTCGCCGATCCCCGGGCGCGGGCGCGGGCCATGGTGATCGACCGGCGCGAGGCCATTGAAAAGGCCTTGGCCGAAACGGGGGCGGGCGACATCCTGGTGGTGGCCGGCAAGGGTCACGAAGACTACCAGCTGATCGGCGGCCGCACGATCGACCTGGACGACCGGGTCATTATCCGGGAATGGATGGAACGGAACCGGGACTATGGGTAGGGACTGGTACAGCGCCGCCCGGGCGGCCAAGGACCTGGCGGACGCCGGCCTGCTGGCCGGTATGGTGGCGCCCGGTCCACGGGGTGTGGAATGGCACGGTCCCGATGGTCCGGCGGATGAACCCGCGGGCGGCTTTGCGGGAGCCGGACTCGATTCCCGGCATCTGGCCGCAGGCCAGCTTTTTGCCGCGCTCAAAGGCGAACATGCCGATGGCCGCGATTACATGGCTCCGATGGTCGCCGCCGGACACTGGGTTCTGGCCGAACATTCGCCTGGCGATCCGGCGATCGATCCGGCGGGTCTCCGGGAAATGGCCCCGAACGCGGGCGTGCTGCTGACCGCCGATGCGGCCGCCGCCCTGGCCTGCCTGGCCGGCAGGTGGCGGAGCCGGTTTGATCTTCAGGTGGTCGGGGTGACCGGCACCAACGGCAAGACCACGACCAAGGACCTTTTGGCCGCGATCCTGCGGGGTGCGGGCCCCACCTGCGCCACCGCGGGCAATTTCAACAATCGCCTGGGCCTGCCCTTGACCCTGCTCGGTTTGACCGCCGCCCACCGGTTCGCCGTGATCGAGATGGGGGCTTCGGCCGTGGGAGACATCGCCCGGCTGGCACCCCTGGCCGCTCCCCGCACGGGTATCATCACCAACGCGTCACCGGCTCATCTGGCAGAATTCGGATCCCTGGCGGACATCATCCAGGGCAAGGGTGAACTGCTGGATGTCCTGCCGGCCGACGGCTGCGCCGTTTTGAATGCCGACAGCCCGGGTTATGCGGACTGGCGCGGGCGGGCCCGTTGTCCGGTCGTGTCCTTCGGGCGAACGCAAGCCGACCATGTCTGGAACTGGCGGCCCCGGGGACCCGACGGGCAGCCCCGGATCGAAATGGACGGCCGCCTGTGGCCGGTGCCTCTTCCGGGCGAGCACAACGGCGCCAACCTGGCGGCGGCCCTGCTGGCCGCGCGGTCGTTTGATCTGGACGACGATACCATCGGCGCCGGTCTGGAAAATTTTTCCGGCTCGCCCCATCGGGGAATCCTCCTGGAAATCGGGGGACGCCTGGTCCTGGACGACTGCTACAACGCCAACCCCGTCAGCATGGTGACGGCGAGCGCAGCGGCGGGACGATTGCCGGGGCGCGGCAGGACGATCGCCATCCTGGGAGCCATGGGCGAACTGGGAGACGACAGCGCGGCCATCCACGAACGCACGGGTCTCGACCTGGCCGACGGCCCGGTGGATGTCCTGATCGCCGTGGGTGAAAATGCACGTCCCCTCGGGACAGGCTTTGACGCGGGCGGCGGCGTCAGTCATTATTGTGCCGACCTCGAAGAGGCCGCCCGGCTGGCGGCACTTCACACGAAGGCGGGAGACCGGCTGCTGATCAAGGGATCACGCAGTGCGGCCATGGAGGCGATTCTCCCGCTGCTGGCTGCGGCATTCCGGAAGAACTGAAGGCAGGGAGGCCATGTTTTACCATCTGCTTTATCCGCTGAGCGACTACTGGTCCATCCTCAACGTATTCAAGTACATCACCTTTCGTTCCTCCTATGCCACGGTCACCTCGCTGCTGATCTGTTTCATATTCGGCAACTGGGTCATCGGCAAGCTGGAGGCCCTGCAGATCGGCGAGACGATAGATTCCGACGGGCCGGAACATCATCAAAAGAAATCCGGCACCCCGACCATGGGCGGGGTGCTGGTGCTGGCGGCGATCATCATTCCGACCCTGCTGTGGGCGGACCTGACCAACCGGTACGTGCAGCTGGCCCTGGTGGGTACCCTGTGGATGGGCGCCATCGGTTTCGTGGACGATTATCTGAAAGTGGTCAAGAAGCGTCCCAAGGGCATGATCGGCCGCTTCAAGCTGGTCGGGCAGATCAGCTACGGCCTGATCCTGGGCGGGGTCCTGGTTTTCGGAGGCGACGACGGGTCGGTCCTGACCAGCACCAGCGTGCCTTTCCTCAAGGATGTCCTGATCAACTGGGGCTGGCTGTATGTTCCGTTGGTCATCCTGGTGGTGACCGGGGCGAGCAACGCCGTAAACCTGGCCGACGGCCTGGACGGACTGGCCATAGGCTTGAGCTCGCTGGCCTTCGCCGGCTTTGCCGTAATCGCCTATCTCAGCGGCCACAGCGTGTTCGCGGAATACCTGAACCTTCTTTATCTGCCCGAGGTCGGCGAACTGACCGTCTATTGCGCCGCGGTGGTGGGGGCGGGCATCGGTTTCCTCTGGTTCAACGCCCATCCCGCGCGGATCTTCATGGGCGACACCGGCAGCCTGGCCCTGGGCGGCGCCCTGGGCACGGTGGCCATCATGGTGAAAAAGGAATTCCTGCTCGTCGTCATCGGCGGGATTTTCGTGGCCGAGGCGTTGTCGGTCATGCTGCAGGTCACCTGGTTCCGGCGAACCGGGGGCAAGAGGCTGTTTCGCATGGCGCCCCTGCACCACCATTTCGAGTTGACCGGGTGGTCGGAAACCCAGGTCGTGGTGCGATTCTGGATTATCGGCATCCTGTTGCTGCTGCTGGGTATGTCATCCCTGAAGCTTCAGTAGAGAGCGGGCCATGCGCACATTCGCGGACAAAATCTGTTGGGTCGTGGGGCTGGCCCGCAGCGGCTGCGCCGCCGGCGGCCTGCTGCGCCGGCAGGGCGCGACGGTCGTGGGCATCGACGACGCCGACGAGGCGGCCGTCCGGCTCCGCTGGCGCAACGAGAACCTGGAACATCTGGCGGAATCCGGTTTCGATGAACTCGTTACCGGAGGTGGCCGGCCCGCTTCGGCGCCGGACCTGGTGGTGGTCAGTCCGGGAGTGCCGCTGGATCAGGAGCGTTTGACCGCCCTGCCGGCCGCGGTTCCGGTCATCGGCGAGCTCGAACTGGGGGCCCGTTTCTGCCGGGCCGAAATGGTGGCCATCACCGGCACCAACGGCAAGACCACCACGACCGAACTGGTGGCCCACCTGGGGCGCCGGGCCGGGCGCCGGGCCGAGGCCCTGGGCAACGTCGGGCGGCCGCTGTGTCTGGTGGCCGAGGAACTCGAACCCGGTGATCTGGCGGTTCTGGAAGTGTCCAGCTTCCAGTTGGAGTCGGTGAAGGATTTCCAGCCCCGGGTCGGGGCGGTGCTGAACCTGGCCCCCGACCATCTGGACCGCTATCAGGATCTGGCGGGCTATTACCGGGCCAAGCAGGTTCTGGCCGATATTCTGCCTCCGGAGGGCGTGTTCGTCACCTGGACCGAATGTCCCGAGGCCCTGGGTTGGCCGACCGCCGCCCGCAGGATCCTGTTTGGAAGGGAAGACGGCGGCGCGCAGGTCTTTTACCGGGATGATTGCCTCTGGGCAGATGTCCGCGGCCGTCAGCAGCCCCTGGTGGAGGCCGGGGCGCTGGCTCTCCAGTCGCCCCCCAACCTGTTGAACGCCCTGGCCGGCGCCGCGATCGGCCTGTCTCTCGACCTGGAAGTCGAGGCGGTGTCTGCGGGGCTGTGCGATTTTCCGGGCCTGCCCCATCGCCACCAACTGGTGGCGCGGCGGGGCGGGGTAAAGTTCGTGAACGATACCAAGGCCACCAATGTCCACGCGGTCTGCGCGGGGTTGGCGGGTTTTCCCGAGCCGGTGATCCTGATTGCCGGCGGCAGCGGCAAGGGGGAGGACTACACGCCCCTGCGCCAGGTAATGGGCATGGTCCGGCATGTGGTCCTGATCGGCGAGGAAGGTCCTGCCATCGGACGCGCCCTGTCGCCGGAGGTGCCCACGAGTGTGGCGGGCTCCATGGACGAAGCCGTCGCATTCGGGGCGGAATTGGCTGGGGAATTGTTCGCGGAATTGGCTGGGGAACCGGGCGCCGGACCGGCCGCGACCGGCGAGGAAGCCGGTGTGGTGGTCCTGCTCAGCCCCGCCTGTGCCAGCTTCGACATGTTCGCCAACTACGGCAAGCGCGGCGAGGCCTTTACCGCCGCAGCGATCAAGGCCGGGGCGGACCCGGTGGAGTGACGTGAAAACCCGAGGCCCGGGCCGGAAGGGCCGGTTGGGTTCAGGAACCAACAGACCAGGGAGGGTCGTGGATGAACAGACGCTTGAGAGGTTTCACGGCCAGCATGGAACACTCGGACCGCCTGCTGCTCGCGTCGGTGGGTGTTCTCCTGTTCATCGGGATATTCGTGGTCTACGGAGCCGGCAGCTACAACCGCGCGGCCCATTCCTCCCCCCTGGGACAGCACTTCATCGTCGCCAAGCACCTGTTCATGATCGGTGTGGGCCTGGTGATGATGATCGGCCTGATGAACCTGGACTACCGCTGGTTCCGGCATCACTGGTTCAACTGGGGCGGGCTCGGCGTCACCTACGGTCTGGTGGCCTGGACCCTGCTCATCGCCCGCCACGATCCCGACGGGGACCGGATCATCAACCGCTGGGTGACCATCGCGGGGTTTTCCTTCCAGCCGGTGGAGATGGCCAAGCTGGCCATGATCTTTTTTCTCGCCGAACGGCTGACCAACCAGGGCGCCGGCCGCAATCCGACCCCGCGGCAACTGGGCCGGGCCCTGCTCCTGGGACCGCTGCCCCTGTTGGTCCTTCTGGTCCTGCAGCCCAATTTCGGCAATGCCATGGTGATCGGCGGCGTGACCCTGGTCCTGTTGTACGTGGCCGGGGTGTCCGGGAAATGGCTGCTCAGGTTTTTGGCCGCCCTGCCGCTTCTGGCGGGCATCTGCTATCTGGCCATTCCCAAGATCCACCGCCGGGTGGACAAGCTCATCGACGGGTTCCGGGAGGGGGATTTCGGTTACCAGGTGAACCAGTCCCTGATCGGACTGGGGGGACCGGGTTGGAAGGGCGCCGGCATCGGCCAGAGCCACAATAAATTTTCCTTCCTGCCGGAATCCCACACGGACTTCGCCTTTTCGATGCTGGGCGAGGAGTGGGGCCTGTTCGGAACCCTGATGGTGGTGGCCATGTTGATCCTGTTCGCCTGGCGGGGATTCGGCATCGCCGCCCGGGCCGCCGATCCTTTCGGAAAAGTGGTGGCCGCCGGCCTGACCACGGGCATCGCCATATATGGCGTTGCCAACATCGCCATGGTTACTGGTATATTCCCCGTGGTGGGGGTGCCCCTGCCTTTTGTCAGCTTTGGCGGGACGGCCATGATCGCGGCCCTGGCCTCGGTCGGCATCCTGTTGAATATCGAACGCGGCAGCCGTTCCTATCAGGTCTGGAAACGGCGCTGGGACCGGAGTGGAACCGCATGATCCCGAACACGCCGGCAGATCCCGCTTCCGGAAACGGAAAGGCAGGGGTCCATCCGCCGGTCCGTGTTCTGATCACCGGAGGCGGCACAGGAGGCCATGTCTATCCGGGACTGGCGGTGGCCGGCGCCCTGGAAAAGCTCGCGCCGGGGTCCGACATCCGGTTCGCGGGAACATCGCGCGGTATCGAATCGGTTCTGGTGCCCCGGGCCGGTTATCGTTTCACGACCTTGCCCGCCTCGGGATTGCGTGGTCTCGGCGGCCGGGCCCGGTTTCTGTTTCTGTTCAATTTTTTCCTGGGATTTTTCCGCAGCGTGCTGATGTTTCTGGTGTGGCGGCCCCGGGTCGTGCTCGGTACCGGAGGCTATGTCAGCGCGCCGGTGATGCTGGCGGCCAGGTCGCTGGGCATTCCCTGCGCACTGCAGGAACAGAACGCGATCCCCGGTTCGACGAACCGCCTGGTGGCACGGTGGGCACGCCGGATCTATCTGGGGTTCCCCGGAGCGGCCCGCTATTTCAAGGCCGACCGCTGCCGGGAAACAGGCAACCCGGTGCGGTCCGGATTCCTGACCGCAGCCGGTGAAGGCAACCCGGTCGCTGCCGGCGGAGTGAAGCACCTTTTGGTTTTCGGCGGCAGCCGCGGCGCCGCGACCCTCAACGCCGCGGTCGTCGAGGCGGCTGCCGCCTGGGGCGGGCGCGATGACCTGTCGATCCTGATCCAGACCGGTCCCGCCGCTCACGCGTCCGTGGCCGCGGCGTTTGACGCGGCGTCATCCGAGCGGATCAGGGTCGTACCTTATATCGAGGACATGGCCACGGAACTGAAACGGGCCGACCTCGTGGTATCAAGGGCGGGGGCCATGACCCTGGCCGAACTCCAGTGCGTCGGCCGGCCGGCGGTGCTGGTCCCGTTTCCCTTTGCCACGGACGACCACCAGCTGCGCAACGCCGAGGATTGCGCCGCGGCCGGCGCGGCGGTGGTCCTGAAGGATGACCAGTGCGACGGAATGACCCTGGTCGGCCTGGTGGACGAGTTGCTGGCCGACCCGTCCCGCCTACAGGGCATGGCCGCGGCGGCCGCGGGCCTGGCCCGGCCCCGGGCCGCGGTCGCTATCGCCGAAGATCTGTTGGAACTTGCCGCGGGGTGATCCCCGGCGACCGCTCCGTTCAAGAGAGAGGATTGGATTCTTGTCCCGCCAGAAGAACCCCGAATTGCCCAAAGACATGTTGCGCGGCATGTTCCGCGACATGAGCCACAAGATGTTCCGCAACACCCGGCATATCCATCTGGTGGCCATCGGCGGGGTGGGCATGAGCGGCATCGCCGAAGTCCTGCTGAATCTCGGCTTCACCGTCAGCGGCAGCGATCTGCATGAAACGCAGGTCACCGAACGGCTGGTCGGATTGGGGGCGCGGGTTTTCACCGGCCATGACCCGGCCAACATCACCGGTGCCGATGTCGTGGTGCGGTCCTCGGCCGTGACCGAGGCCAACAGCGAAGTGACCGCGGCGCGCAGCCGCCGGATTCCGGTCATCCGCCGCGCGGAAATGCTGGCGGAACTCATGCGGCTCAAATACGGGATCGCTGTGGCGGGCTCCCACGGCAAGACGACCACGACCAGCCTGGTGGCCGCGGTCATGGCGGCCGGCGAACTGGACCCGACCGTCATCGTGGGCGGCCAGGTCCGGGCCATGGGTTCCAACGCGGTACTGGGTGCGGGGGACCACCTGGTGGCCGAGGCCGACGAAAGCGACGGCACCTTCCTGCACCTGACGCCCACCATTGCCGTGGTGACGAACATCGACCACGAACACGTGGATTTCTATCCCGACATGGACTCCCTGCGGGACGCGTTCCGGGAGTTCCTTCTGCGGATCCCCTTCTACGGCGCCTGTGTCCTGTGTGTCGACGACCCTGAAGTCCGGGCCCTGCTGCCGAACCTGGACCGCAAGATCATTACCTACGGCCTGAGCGAAGGGGCACAGGTGCGGTCGGATCCGGGCATGGTCGTCACGGGTGACTTCGGGCAGGAGGCCGTGGTCTGGGCCCATGGCCAGGAGCTGGGGACCCTGCGTTTGCAGCTGCGCGGCCGGCACAATCTCCAGAACGCGCTGGCGGCCGTGGCGGTGGGCCTGGAACTGGGTGTGCCGTTCGAGCGGATCGCCTCCGGTTTGGCCGACAGCAGCGGTGTGGGACGGCGTTGCGAGGAGCACGGGGAACACGGCGGCGTGCAGGTGGTGGATGACTACGGGCATCATCCCACCGAGGTGCTGGCCATCATGCAGGTGGCCCACGAATTCGAACGTCCGGTGGCCGTCCTCTTCCAGCCCCACCGGTTTTCCCGCACGGAAATGTTCGCCCGGGAATTCGCCGACGCCCTGGCTTCGGCAACCACCGTGGGGCTGCTGCCGGTCTATCCGGCGGGCGAGGATCCCCTGCCCGGGATCGACAGCGGTTTGATCGCCCGCCATCTGCAGGACAAGGGGCTGCGCCGGGTGAAGGTGCTCTCCGGTCCCGAAGCGATCGTTTCCTGGCTTGACGACGAGGTGCCCGCCGGCAGCCTGGTGCTCACCCTCGGAGCGGGGGATGTCGGCCGCCGCGTGGCGGAAATCTGCAGCCATCTGGACGAAAGATCCACGCGGTGAGCCGCTTTGCCGAGCGACGAACGCCGCGGCGTTCCCGGGTCGGCATGGTGCTGAGGCTGGCCCTCGGTTTTCTGGTTCTGGCAGGGGTCGGTCTCGGCTTCCGGTGGGCCCTGACCTCGTCCACCTTCGCCGTGGCCCGGGTGGAGTCCGGCGCCTATCGTTTCACTTCCCGGGCGGAACTCGAGGAAGCCTTCTCCGAGTTCCTCGGCCACAACATCTGGACCCTTTCCACCGACGAGATCGCCGTGCGCCTGGAGACCCTGCCCTGGGTGCGGGACATGCGGGTGCGGCGGTCGTTGCCCAACACCATCGAAGTGGACTTCCGCGAGTGGCGGCCCCTGTGGCAGGTTTCGGAAATCAAGGGCGCCCACGCCGGCGGCCTGCGGCCCCTGGTCATGATCGAGGACGGGCGGATCCTGGAGTTCCCCGGCCACGTGGTCATGGCCGGTTTGCCGGTGCTGGTCGGAGTGCCCGCCGTCCGCGAGGGTGGCGACGGGGTTCTGCAGGTGGAAAAAAAACACATGAAAGAAATCATGGAACTGATTTCCGCCATGGAGGATGCGGGGATCGAATCCGTTAGTCCGGTTGATTTTGTGGTTGCCCGGAACGAAGGATACGCTATCGTCCTGCAGGACAAACGAGGCATCCTGATGGTCGGCAGGGAGGAATTCTCCGATCGTCTGAATCGCTACATGACGGCCCGTGACTATCTGGATCCCGGCCTGGAAATCGATCTGCGATTCAAGGACAGGCTGACGGTCAAGGAATCTCCGGCCCTTGTTGATTGAGGAACGCCCGGTAGCGGGGTTACGGAAAAGTTTCGCGAATGGAGTCGGCATGAGTCAGGGAAGACTGATTGTCGCTTGTGATTTCGGCACGACCACCTTTCGTGCCCTCGTCACGGAGACCACCGAAAGCGGCGACCTCGAGATTCTCGGGTTCGCCCAGGAAAAAGTCGAAGGATTCCTGGACGGGGATTTCATCGACCTGGGCAAGGGCAGCCGCTGCATCGCCCGGACCATGCGGCAACTCGAAGCCGATTCCGATATCTACGTCACCGGGTTCACCTACAATATTTCCGGCTCCCATCTGCACAGCGTGCGCGCGACCGCCCAGGTTCCCATCGGACCCGGTCCCCGGCCCATCCGCGAATCCGACCTCGAGGAGGCGCGCCGGCGGGCGCGGTCCATGTCCATTCCCTTCGACAACAAGATCCTGGCCGTCACGCCGGTGGAATACGCGGTGGACAGGGTGCGCGGCATCGTGGACCCGGTCGGCCGGATGGGCAGCCAACTCGAGATGCAGGCCCACCTGATCACCGGCTCGCGAAGCGTTCTGCACAACGTGGAAAACGCCATCGAAACGGCGAAGTACAAACCGCTCGGGGAAGAGGTGGACGTCCTGGCGACAGGGCGGTCATTGCTGCGGCCGGTGGATCTCGAGCAGGGTGTCATCCTGGTCGACGTCGGGGGACTGGCCACCAACTGGGCCGTTTACCGCAAGGGCGCCATCGTGGCCAACGGGGTGGTCCCGCTGGGTGGGGAACACCTGACGGCGGACCTGGCCCACGGCCTGCGCATCTCCACCGCGGAGGCCGACCGGATCAAGGCCGAGCGCGGTGTCGTTCTGCGCAGCCTGGTGGACGAGGTGTCCATCCAGGTCCTGTTCGAGGAGGAGCGCCCCGAACAGACCCCCGGTTTGATCGCCGCCATTCTGGAGCCCCGCGTGGAGGAAATCTTCACCTACGTCAAGAACGATTTCGGCGACCTGCGCGAATTGGCCGGTCTCGGGGCGGGCGTTGTCCTGACCGGCGGCGGCAGCCTGTGCCGGGGCACCCGCCAACTCTGTGAAGAGGTCTTCGATCTGCCGGTTCAAAGGCGCCATCTGCCCGACGGGCTGATCGGCGCGGAGCGTCTGCCTGCGGGCCAGTGGGCTTCGGTCCTGGGATTGAGCATGTGGGCGGCCCAGGATGCCGAAGGATTCACCGAAAATGAGCCGGGAAACGGAAGTACCGGTTTTTTGAACAGGTTACGGGGAATCTTCCGGAGCAGTGATGACGATGACGCGATGGCTGCGGAGGCCTGATGATCCCGAAATCGGTGCGCGGTGCCGGAAATCGGCAATAAATGTAAAAAACAGGCAAAATAGTGCTTGGCGGCCGTTGATTCATGTGCTAGTTAAGTGGAAGACACATTTTTTGCAGGGTCAGTTGCCCAACTCAAGGAGGAGGCGGGTATCATGATGTTTGAGTACGCGGAAGACATCGAACGCTTGGCTGATATCAAGGTGGCGGGAGTCGGAGGAGCCGGCGGAAACGCTGTCGGACGAATGATAGAAGCAGGTCTGACGGGGGTCGAATTCCTCGCCGTCAACACGGACCTGCAGGCCCTCAAGGATTCCCAGGCTCACCATTCCATGCAGATCGGGGCGCAGCTCACCAAAGGGCTGGGGTCCGGTGGCAAGCCCGCCATCGGCAAAGCGGCCGCCGAAGAAGACTGTGAGCAGATTGCGTCGGCCCTCAACGGGGCCGATATGGTTTTTGTGACCGCGGGCATGGGTGGGGGAACCGGCACCGGGGCCGCACCCATCATAGCGGAAATCGCCCGCAACCAGGGCGCGCTGACCGTGGGCATCGTCACCAAGCCTTTTGCCTTCGAGGGCAAGGTCCGCATGGATCAGGCCCTGGCCGGGATCGAGGAATTCAAGGCCGCCGTCGACACCCTGATCCTGATTCCCAACCAGCGTCTGCTGGAAGTTGTGCCGGCGAACACGTCGATGCAGGAGGCCTTCCGCATCGCCGACAACGTGCTTTACGAAGCCACCCGCGGCATCTACGAAATCATTTCCCGCCACGACCATGTGAACCTCGATTTCGCCGACGTGCGTTCGGTGATGAAGGGCATGGGCGAGGCCATGATGGGCACCGGTCGCGCCGAAGGCGAAAAGCGTGCGGTCGAAGCCGCCAAGGCGGCCATCAGTTCGCCCCTGTTGGAGAACATCGACATCAACGGCAGCCAGGCCGTCCTGGTCAACGTCCTGGGCCGGGAAGTCGGTCTCGAGGACACCGCCGCGGCCATGCAGTACATCCAGGATGCCGCCGGGCCCGAAGCCCACGTCATCTTCGGTTACGGGAACGACGAGTCCATGGGTGATACCCTGCAGGTGACCGTCATCGCCACGGGGTTCAATCCGTCCTCCATCAATCGGCGTCCGGCCGCCACGGTGATCGCGGAGCCGACCGCGGTTGTTCCCGAACCCGAAAATGTCCGGACAGGCATTCAGATGGAGATTCAGACGGAGGTTCAGCCCGAAGCTGGCCAGACGCCGGCTCCCGCCGGGGAATTCAGCGAGGAGGCCGCGACCTTCGAAGCCGCGGGACCCGCGGCTGAAGTCCGTATCGAATCGATGATGGACGATCTCGACGAAGTGATGGAAGACAAACCCGAAGCAGCCCGGGTGAGCGAGGCCGCCGAGGGCTTTTTGGTGCGCGCCGCCGCCGGAGGCGGAGCCGACGAGGTTCGCCGCCTCGAGCCGCCGGCAGCACCGGAACCGGAAGTAACCGCGTCCGCCGGCGGGGAAGAGGCCGCGCAGCCGTTCCTGCGACCGGTGGGAACCCGGAGCATTGGTGAGGTGGATGCGCCGGAGTGGCCGGCCCAGCCCGCGCAACCGGCGCCCGTCAACAGGTCCGTCGCCGCGGGCCTTGGCCCCGACAATCCGGCGGACGATCTCAAGGCGCCCGCATACACCAGGAAGTATATGGACTGATATGTCTCTGTGGGGACGAATCCTCGGCAACCGGCGCAACCGGGCGTGCGCCGAAGGTGTTTCCCTGCTTGAACAGGGACGTTATGCCGAAGCCGTCGATCTCCTGCGCAAGGCGGCCCTGGATTCTTCCGCCCATCCCACCGGTTCCCTGGCCTCGTTCCATTTTCGTCAGGCTCTCGTCGCCCAGGGACGCCGCCACCTGCAGGCCGGCGACAACGAGGATGCGATCCGGTATTTCGACGAAGCGGTCGAACACTGGGACCAGTATCCGGATCTTCACTGCCTGCTGGGCGCGTCCCGGGGCAGGGACGGCGACTGGGACGCGGCCCTGAACGGGGCCCGGACCGCCTTGCGGCGAAATCCCGACTATGCGGAAGCCCGCCTGCTGGAAACCGTCGCGCTGCAGAAGTTGGAGCGGTTGGTGGAAGCGGCCGACAGCCTGAACGCCCTGGTGGAATCCGGCCGGCGCGTCGAGCACTGGCTGATCAGCGGCCTGGAGGGTAAAAACCGGTTCACCCCGCAGGAATTGCCGGACGATCTGGAAGATCTGCTCATCAATTCCCTGAGCGGCCATTCCGAAAAGGAAGAGGTCGCCGCGGCGGTGGCCCAGTGCCGGGCGGGGCACTGGCAGGAGGGGCTGGACCGTTTTGCGGACCTGGTCAAAAAAAGGCCCCGCTATCCCGATTACCGCACCCGGCATTCCGCCGCCCTGTTCCAGGTGGGCCGCAACACCGAGGCTCTCGCCGAAGTCGATGCCGCCCTGGCGCTGAACGAAACCTACCGCACCGCCATCAACCTGAAGGGACTGATCCTCGCGGACGTAGGCCGTCTGCGCGAGGCGCGGGAATTCCTCGAGGCCGCCGATGATGCCGCCGGCCGGGGGAGTCAGCCGGCGGCCCATGAAGAGCTTTTCGGAGCATACCTGCGCGGCGTGCTGGCGCTGTTGAGCGGCCGGCCCCGTCGTGTGGAAGAGCTGCTGGGCCCCTGGGGTGATCTGGTCAAGAACTTCGCGCGGGCGGAACTCCTGCTGGCCGCGGCGGAGGATCTGCGGGGAAGCAGCCGGGCCTGCGGTCTGCGGCTGGCCGGGCTGGCCGAGGAATGGACGGCCGAACCCATCTACTTTTTCCTGCTGGCCAGCCACCATCTTCGTGAACGGCGCTACGAGGAAGCCGCGGGAGTCCTCGGCCGCTGGCCCGCCTCTTCCGCCGAACCGGACCGGCGTCCCCTGTACCTGGAGGCGCATCTGGCCCTGGCGCAGGGGAAAGCCCCCGAGTTGCCCGCCCACTCCGGGGACCATGCGCCGGAAGACGAGGCCACCGAAGCCGCTGAAGCAACGGTTCCCCGTCCCGAGGCGTGGGAATTCCTGACCGCCCAGGGAGAGTTGATGAAGGGCGAAGGAGCCGCCGCCTGGAAAGCCTGCGACAACCTGATCGCCGGGGGATTTTTGACCGAACCGGTCGTCGTTGTGCAGGTCGCCGCCGCGGCCCTCTCCCCGGAGGCGGTGCCGGACGCCTGGAATCCGCCGGCCGTCCGGCCGGAATCCTGCCTGCCGGGAATGGTCTATCTGTCGTCGGGGGAAAGGGAAGGCGGCGAGGCGGCGGATTTGCTGGAGAAGTACCACACGGTGCATCCCGAACAGGTGACCCTGCAGTGGCTGCGGCCGGCCTTCTGGTTTGATCCGGTCCGCAACTGGATCGCCTGAGCGCTTGTCTCAGGCGGGTTGGTTCGTCAGGGAATCGGCCAGCAGCCTTTCGACTTCCCGGGTCAGCTTTTCCAGGTCATAGGGTTTGCTCATGTAGGCGTCGGCCTGGTACTGGAAACCCCGCACTCGATTTCGTTCGTCCTCGCTGGCGGTGAGGATGAGGATGGGAACATCCTTGGTGTCCATGAGGCTGCGGACCCTTTTCAGGAAACCGAAACCGTCCATGACCGGCATCATCAGATCCAGGATGACGCAATCCGGTACTTCATTCCGGATGGCCTTGAAGCCCTCCGCGCCGTTTTCGGCCTCGGTGATCCCGAAACCCCGGGTCGTCAACTGGAGCTTGAGGATGCGGCGCAGATCGGGATCGTCCTCGACGACCAGGATTCTGGGTTTCGCGACATCAGTCATGGCAGTATCTTTACCCTTCCGGAAATCCGGTCCGCCGGAACTTGCGGCCGATTATTATGTTTCCCTTGAGGTTTTCGGCTGTTCGGGACGTAACTTGAACTCAATAATCATCCTCCAAAAGGGTCTGGGGCACATGGATTCCATCGCCAACATTCAATCCCGGGGATTTCGACGGCGCATCGCCGGCCGGACCGGTCTCGTTCGGGTTCTGGCAACCGTCCTGCTGGCTGGGGGCGTACTTGCTGCCGGGGTGGGGAATGCCCAGACCGCGGCCGATCCCTGCGAAAACGGTCCCACTCTATACCGGGCGGCCAAATTCACCGAAGCACGCGCGGCTTTTCTCGCCTGCCTGGACCAGGGGGGCGCCGGCGTCGATATCCTTTTGCCCCTGGTGGTGATGGCCGTCCGTGAGGAACGGCAGGGCGAAGGGATCGAATTCGGCCTGCAGGCGGTCGAGTCCGCCCCCGAGGATGCCGAAGCCCGCTACTGGTACGGCCGGGCCCTGCTGGGCGCCGAAAGGGTCGACGAAGCCCGCGGGCAGTGGGAGAAGGGGCTTCAGCTTTCGGTCAACCACAAGGGCATTCTCGAGGGCATGGCGCGCCTGGCCATGGCGGAAAACGAACCGGCCAAGGCCTACCAGCTTCTGGCCCAGCTGCAGCGGCAGGGCGTGAACGACCCCTGGCTGAACCGCCTGATGGCCGACATCGCCGCGGGCAAGGGTCTGTGGCAGCAATCCCTGGGACATCTGGAAATGGCCATGGCCCAGGAGGAGCCCGGTCTGCAGGACTACATGACCGCCTCGGAATTGAGCATTCTCGTGGGCGACCATCAGGGCGCCGTCGATTTCTGCCGCCGGGCCGTGGCCCTGGAACCGGGTGCGGTTTCATTCGGCGGGTTGGGGGAGGCCTACTTCGCCGTCGAGGAGATCGATTCGGCGCTGGTCTACCTTCAGTTGGCGGTTGAACAGGCTCCCCAGGATCCCCGCTACCGCTTCAATCTGGCCAATGCCCTGGAAGTTGCCGGCCTGTACGAAGAGGCTGATGGCCATTTCATCGCCTTTTTGGACATGGTTCCGGATGATTCCGTGGGGCATTTCAATTACGGGGTCCACCTGGACAGGCTGGGCCGCTCCGAGGAGGCTCTGGCCGAGGTCACCCGGGCCGTGGACCTGAACCCCGACATGTTGACCGCACGCGTGGTCAGGGCGCAGATCCTGGAGGATATGGGCCGGTGGGACGAGGCCCTGGAAGTGGTGCGGGGGTTGAACGCCGTCGATGAAGTCAACACCGTGGAATTGAACGCCTGGGAAGAGCGGATCCTCCGTCAGCGGGACTTTTCCCGGACCGCCGTCAGCGAGGGGAAGATCCATCTGCTGCACATGGTTCTGGGCAGTGCCGAAGTCCTGGAAATTGTCACTGCGGAACTGGCGGCCGGGACCGCCTTCACCACTTTGGCCGTGCAGTATTCCTCGGGTGGGGCGGCGGCCAAGGGAGGGGATATCGGCTGGATCGTTCCGACGGATATGGTGGAATCGATGCAGACGGTCATCCTGCCCCTGGGCATCAACGAAACAAGCCCCCCGGTGGAAGCCGGAGGGCTGTATCATATCTTCAAGAGGGTTCCCTGATCCTGGAAATATCCAGCGAAATTCCCGCGCGACAAAGGCGCTCAGACGACCTTCTTGACGTTGCCCGTGCGGATGCAGCGGGTGCACACGTAACCGCGGCGCACCTTGCCGTCCATCTCGAACCTGATTTTCTGCAGATTGGGCAGCCAGCGGTGACGGGTCAGGTTGTGAGCATGGCTCACCCTGTTTCCGTATTGGGGCCCTTTGTCGCAGACAGAGCACTTCCTGCTCATGGGATTCCTCCTAGGAGTTGAATTCACAGGAGCGGCAATTTAACATCTGAGTCGCGGCTCAGCAAGGAATTATCTGATTTTTGGCCAGGTCGGAGTCCATGAAACCGGAATTCAGTCAAGACACCCCCGTGCAGTTTCTCAAGTCGGTCGGCCCGGCCCGGGCCCGGGCCTTGGCCCGCCTGGGGGTCGAAACCGTCGGCGACCTGCTGTCCCACTATCCCCGCCGCTATTTCGACCGCAGCTCCACGGTGCCGATCCGGAGCCTGCGCCCGGGGCAGGATGTCACGGTCCGGGGTGAGATCCTGACCGCCAGCGAACGCCGGACCCGGACCGGGGGCAGCCTGCTGACGGTGACCCTGGGCGACGATACGGGGGTCCTGTTCTGTGTCTGGTTCAACCAGAAGTTCCTGCTGAAGCAATTCAAATCGGGCCGGAAGATGATGGTCAGCGGTACGGTCCAGATGCACGGCGGCCGCGCCCAGGTGGCCCATCCGGATTACGAGGTGTTCGAACCGGCCGCCACCGAAGACGACGCCGGCCCCGGCCTGCACACCGGCCGCATGGTGCCCGTCTACGGCCTGACCTCGGGTGTCGGGCAGCACTGGCTGCGCGGCCTGGTGCACCAGGCCCTGGACAGGATGAGCGATCTCCATGTGGACCCTTTGCCGGCCGCTCTGTTGGCGAAGCACGGTATGCCCGACCGGCGCCGGGCCCTGGAGGAAATCCATTTTCCCGCGGATCGGCAGGGGATGGAAGCCGCTCGCGACCGGTTGGTATACGAAGAGTTGTTCACGATCCAGATCCTGATGGCCTTGCGCCGGGAGTCGCGACGCGGACTGGCGGGATTGACCCTGGCCAAACCCGGGGGCCTGACCACCAGCCTGGTGGAGACCCTGCCCTTCAGCCTGACCAAGGCCCAGCGCCGGGTCCTGAAGGAAATCCTGGGCGACATGCGGTCCGGGCGTTCCATGCACCGCCTGCTGCAGGGGGATGTGGGTTCGGGCAAGACCCTGGTGGCGCTGATCGCGGCGCTGTTCGTCATCGAACAGGGCTACCAGGCGGTGATCATGGCTCCCACCGAGGTCCTGGCGCGGCAGCACGGGCAGACCCTGACGCGGCTCTGCGAACCGTTGGGCATCACGGTGGAGACCTTGACCGGGTCCACGCCCGCGGCCGAACGCAGGGGCATCCTGGCCGGGGTGGCCGCCGGGGAAATCGATCTTCTGGTGGGGACCCACGCCGTGATCCAGGAGGATGTCAGGATTCCCCGCCTGGCTCTGGCCGTGGTGGATGAGCAGCACCGTTTCGGTGTTCGCCAGCGGGGCCGCCCCGCCTCGGCGACCGAAGCCGGCGAACCGGTTCATGTGCTGGTCATGAGCGCCACGCCCATTCCGCGCAGTCTGTCCCTCACTCTTTACGGGGATCTCGATCTTTCCCTCATCGACGAGCTTCCGGCGGGCCGGCAGCCGATCACCACCAGCCTGGTCAGGGAAAAGGACGAAAAGTCGGTCTGGGAGGGTTGCCGCCGCGAGGTGGCGGTCGGCCGGCAGGTCTACGTCATCTATCCGGTCATCGAGGAAACAGAGGGGCAGGACCTGAAGGCGGCCACCGTGGAATTCGAGAGGTTGCAGGCGGAGGTGTTCCCCGGCAGCAAGGTGGCACTGCTGCATGGGCGTCTCAAGGCCCGGGATAAGGACCAGGTCATGGGGGCCTTTTCGCGGGGCGAGGTCCAGGTCCTGGTGGCGACCACGGTGGTGGAGGTGGGGGTGGACGTTCCCAACGCCACGGCCATGGTCATCCACAACCCCGAACGGTTCGGCCTGGCCCAGCTGCACCAGCTGCGGGGGCGCATCGGCCGGGGCGAACACGCTTCCCGCTGCTGGTTGCTGTGCGACCGCTATCTGGCCGAAGAGAGCTTTCAACGGATCCGGTTCTTTTCCGAAAACAGCGACGGTTTCGCCCTGGCGGAGGAGGACCTCCGTCTGCGCGGCCCCGGGGACGCCTGGGGAGT
>JBDLKA010000037.1:0-29978 GCA_039714075.1 Candidatus Krumholzibacteriota bacterium
ATGTGATGAGCCGACATCGAGGTGCCAAACCTCCCCGTCGATGTGGACTCTTGGGGGAGATAAGCCTGTTATCCCCGGCGTACCTTTTATCCGTTGAGCAACGGCCCTTCCATACGGGACCGCCGGATCACTATGACCAACTTTCGTTCCTGCTCGACTTGTAGGTCTCGCAGTTAAGCTACCTTATGCCATTGCACTCGACGCGTGATTGCCAAACACGCTGAGGTAACCTTTGCGCGCCTCCGTTACTTTTTGGGAGGCGACCGCCCCAGTCAAACTACCCACCACACACTGTCCCCCGCCCGGATAACGGCACGGGGTTAGAATCCTAATATTACCAGGCTGGTATTTCAAGTGTGGCTCCACGAGCACTGGCGTACCCGTTTCACAGCCTCCCAGCTATCCTACACAAGCAATATCAAGACCCAATGTGAAGCTGCAGTAAAGGTGCACGGGGTCTTTCCGTCTAGTCGCGGGTAGGCGGCATTTTCACCGCCAATTCAATTTCGCCGAGTCCCTGGTGGAGACAGTGCGTCGATCGTTACACCATTCGTGCAGGTCGGAACTTACCCGACAAGGAATTTCGCTACCTTAGGACCGTTATAGTTACGGCCGCCGTTTACCGAGGCTTCGATTCAGAGCTTCGACCGAAGTCTAACCCCTCCTCTTAACAGATCGGCACCGGGCAGGTGTCAGTCCCTATACGTCATCTTACGATTTCGCAGAGACCTGTGTTTTTAGTAAACAGTCGCCAACGCCTTTTCACTGCGGCCACTTTTAGCTCCACGAGCGAATCGCTTCACTTACTTGTGGCGCCCCTTCTCCCGAAGTTACGGGGCGATTTTGCCTAGTTCCTTCACCAGGGTTCTCTCGAGCACCTTAGGATACTCTCCTCACCTACCTGTGTTGGTTTGCGGTACGGTCTGGTCTGTCTCTCCTTAGAGGTTTTTCTTGGCAGCCTGATTAGGCAGAATTGGCTTCCCCGAAGGGTCGTTCCTCCATCACATCTCGACGTATAAGAAGCCCGGATTTACCAAAGCTTCACGCCTACTTGCTTGGACCACCAGCCATCAGGTGGCTCTGCTTTCACTTCTGCGTCACCCCATCGTACAAACGAAACAAACCAGGTTCCGGAATTTTAACCGGATTCCCATCGTCTACGCCTTTCGGCCTCGACTTAGGGGCCGACTTACCCTGAGCGGATTAGCCTTCCTCAGGAAACCTTAGGTTTTCGGTGAACAGGTTTCTCACCTGTTTTATCGCTACTCATGCCGGCATAAGCCCTTCCGATATGTCCACCGTTTCTCGCGAAACGACTTCATCCACCTACGGAATGCTCCCCTACCAGATGTGCCCGAAGGCACAAATCCAAAGCTTCGGTACAAGACTTGAGTCCCGATTATTTTCGGCGCCAAACCACTTAACTAGTGAGCTGTTACGCTTTCTTTAAAGGGTGGCTGCTTCTAAGCCAACCTCCTAGCTGTCTGGGCAGTTCGACATCCTTCCACCACTTAGTCTTGATTTAGGGACCTTAGCTGTTGGTCTGGGCTCTTTCCCTCTCGGCCATGGACCTTATCACCCATAGCCTGACTCCCGTGATTCATATAAACGGCATTCGGAGTTTGATTGGGGTCGGTAAACCTTGTGGGGCCCCTAACCCATTCAGTGCTCTACCTCCGTCATACATACACGAGGCTAGCCCTAAAGCTATTTCGGGGAGAACCAGCTATCACTGAGTTTGATTGGCCTTTCACCCCTTGCCACAACTCATCCAAGCCGTTTTCAACCGACCCTGGTTCGGACTTCCACGTCATGTTACTGACGCTTCCTCCTGGTCATGGCAAGATCACTCAGCTTCGGGTCTACCGCATGCAACTATGTCGCCCTATTCAGACTCGCTTTCGCTACGGCTCCGTGCCTACGACACTTAACCTTGCTGCATACGATAACTCACCGGCTCATTATGCAAAAGGCACGCCGTCAGTCGACCGAAGTCAACCTCCGACTGCTTGTAAGCGCATGGTTTCAGGTACTATTTCACTCCCCTTCAGGGGTGCTTTTCACCTTTCCCTCACGGTACTGGTCCACTATCGGTAGTCGTCGGATATTTAGCCTTAGCAGATGGTCCTGCTGGATTCCCGCAAGATTTCTCGTGTCCCGCGGTACTTGGGAACACTCTCGGGAGATCAGATCATTTCGCCTACGGGGCTGTCACCCTCTTTGGCCAGACTTTCCAGACTGCTCGACTATGATCTAACTTTGTAACTCCCTGGAAGATTTACGGATCTTCCTGAAAGGTCCCGCAACCCAACCAACGCAACGCCCGTAAGCTTTAACACGTTGGAAGTTTAGGCTGATTCCCGTTCGCTCGCCGCTACTTAGGAAATCATTGTTATTTTCTGTTCCTGAGGTTACTAAGATGTTTCAATTCACCTCGTACGCTTCACTGACCCTATGAATTCAGGCCAGGATAATGCAGGTTTACCCGCACTGGGTTTCCCCATTCGGAAATCTCCGGATCAACGCTTGTTTGCAGCTCCCCGAAGCTTAACGCAGCTTACCACGTCCTTCATCGCTCGACGACTCCAAGGCATCCACCATGCGCCCTTAGTAGCTTAACCAAAGGCAGTGTGAGTGTATCTCAGTGTGCTACTCTCCATATTCGGTTGTCAAAGAACAGTATGCCATGTCCCGTTGGACCTGAGCTGGTGGAGATAGCCGGGTTCGAACCGGCGGCCTCCGGCTTGCAAAGCCGGCGCTCTCCCAACTGAGCTATATCCCCAGCGACGCCTGGTGGGCCTAGGAAGATTTGAACTTCCGACCTCACGCTTATCAGGCGTGCGCTCTAACCAACTGAGCTATAGGCCCAACAAACCAGCGGCTGGACCGGGGTCCAGCCTTTGGCAATAGAATAGCGTGCGAGGCCTAGAACAATTCCGTCTACCGTAGGCATTTCGCCAAGGGCGAATTGCCTTACTCCTTAGAAAGGAGGTGATCCAGCCGCACCTTCCGATACGGCTACCTTGTTACGACTTAGTCCCCCTCGCCAATCACACCTTGGGCACTTGCCTCCCCCGAAGGGGTTAGCTCAGCGACTTGGGGTGCAACCAACTCGGTTGACTTGACGGGCGGTGTGTACAAGGCCCGGGAACGTATTCACCGCGTCGTTCTGATACGCGATTACTAGCGATTCCAACTTCACGTAGTCGAGTTGCAGACTACGATCCGAACTGAGGCCGGCTTTTTGGGATTCGCTCCACATCACTGTATTGCAGCCCTTTGTACCGACCATTGTAGCACGTGTGTAGCCCTGGGCGTAAGGGCCATGATGACTTGACGTCGTCCCCACCTTCCTCCGGTTTGTCACCGGCAGTCTCTCTAGAGTCCCCAGCATAACCTGATGGCAACTAAAGACAAGGGTTGCGCTCGTTGCGGGACTTAACCCAACATTTCACGACACGAGCTGACGACAGCCATGCAGCACCTGTACAGGAGTCCGAAGAAGGATGTATTTCTACACCTGTCCCCTGCATGTCAAGCCCAGGTAAGGTTCTTCGCGTTGCATCGAATTAAACCACATGCTCCACCGCTTGTGCGGGCCCCCGTCAATTCCTTTGAGTTTCAACCTTGCGATCGTACTCCCCAGGTGGGGTACTTAATGCGTTAGCTGCGGCACTGAAGGGGTAGAATCCTCCAACACCTAGTACCCATCGTTTACGGCATGGACTACCGGGGTATCTAATCCCGTTCGCTCCCCATGCTTTCGTGCCTGAGCGTCAGTATCGAGCCAGTAGGCCGCCTTCGCCACCGGTGTTCCTCCAGATATTTACGCATTTCACCGCTACACCTGGAATTCCACCTACCTCTCTCGAACTCAAGCCTGACAGTTTCAGGGGCAGTTTGACGGTTGAGCCGTCATATTTCACCCCTGACTTATCGGGCCGCCTGCGCACCCTTTATACCCAGTGAATCCGAACAACGCTTGCACCCTCCGTATTACCGCGGCTGCTGGCACGGAGTTAGCCGGTGCTTCCTCTGATGGTACCGTCAAGTCCCACGGGTATTAACCGTAGGATTTTCTTCCCAATCTGACAGAGCTTTACAACCCATAGGGCCTTCTTCACTCACGCGGCATCGCTCGGTCAGGCTTTCGCCCATTGCCGAAGCTTCTCGACTGCTGCCTCCCGTAGGAGTCTGGGCCGTATCTCAGTCCCAGTGTGGCCGGACACCCTCTCAGGCCGGCTACCCATCGTCGCCTTGGTAGGCCATTACCCCACCAACAAGCTAATGGGAGGCGGAACCATCCTATAACGGCAGCTTCAAAGAGAGGCCACCTTTCACCTTCGAAACATGCGTTCCAAAGGTCGTATGCGGTATTAGCAGTTCGTTAGAACTGTTATCCCCCATTATAGGGCAGGTTTTCCACCTGTTACTCACCCGTTCGCCACTGTACTCACTCTCCGAAGAGAGCTTTCTCGTTCGACTTGCATGCCTAATCCATGCCGCCAGTGTTCGTTCTGAGCCAGGATCAAACTCTCCGTTGTCAAAAAATAACAACAGGATTTTTTCCTGCTTATTTTCGCAATAGTAAACAGTCATCGGCGAGACTCGCGACCAGTCCAAGGACAGGCCGGATTCTCTGAATGACTCGGAATTGCATTCGGGCCATCGCACGCTATTCTGTTGTCAAAGAACTGAACCGAGCAGTCGTAGCCGCCGGTCCCCCATTTGTCGGGGGAAAGCAAGATACTCAAGCGGCCTCTAAGTGTCAACAAGTAAATTGACTTTTTTCGGCCATTCGAGCGCCGCCCGCCCGGGCTGCTAAGAGCCTTGGCGGACAATCCGTAACCCCGTTTCAGCGGTAAGCTTCCACATGGGCAACGGGGGCGGAAGTTATACGCACAACCCGCTGGAGTCAAAAAGAAAAATCGTTTTTTCATTTTTTTTTCAATTTTCCCTTAAAACCGCTATTTGAACCGCATTTCCGCGGGGTGCGAGCCCTCCCGGATGGCCTCTGGCGTGGCCCGTCGGACACGGCAGGGTGGTGGCCCCGTGGACACGTCCCCGGCAAACAGGGTTTTCCGGCCCGACCGGAGGGTCGGAACCCGGCACAATTCCTGCGATTAAAACGAGGGATTCATTCCGGTCCCGCCGGTCCGCCGCTGCGAATGGTCTCATTCCCGGAGTGGACTTCCGGGGTTTCTGGTTCTAATGTTGGTCCGCATCCGGCGTTTCGCCGGTTCGCGGCCAACCCGGATTCAGGCACGGAGGCGCCATGCTCAGACTGCTCAACATGACCATCCCCATCCCCTGGGTCAAAAGGATCCTTCTCGGCCTGCTCGTCCTTTTTCTCTTCAGCCTGGGCGGGACCCTGCTGGGAATCAAATACCTGGCGAAGGATCTGCCTTCGCTCGATTCCCTGCAGGCCATCGAACCTTCCGTCAAGACCGTCATCTTTGCGGCCAACGGGGACACGTTGCGGGAGTTCTTTACCGAGAACAGGACCATCGTTTCGCTGAGCCGCATTCCGGTCAGTCTTCAGCACGCCGTAATCTCGGTGGAGGACCGGCGGTTCTATAAACACTACGGCATCGACCTGCGGCGGCTGGTGGGCGTGGTCTGGATCAATCTGGTCACCAACCGCAGCCCCGGGGGCAGCACCCTGACGCAACAGTTGGCCAGGAATCTGTTTCCCAAACTGCTGCCGAGCCAGAAACGGATTACCCGTAAATTCCGCGAGTGGATGGTGGCCACCCAGATCGAATCCATCTATACCAAGGACGAGATCCTGGCCATGTACCTGAACCAGATCTACCTGGGCAAGGGTTCCTACGGCGTGCAGGCGGCCGCCCACACCTTTTTCGCGAAGGACGTCTGGGAACTGGGCCCCGCCGAATGCAGCATGATCGCCGGCATGATCCAGCGGCCCGAGACCTACTCCCCCTTCAACCACCTGGACCGCGCCTATACGCGGCGGGCCACCGTGCTGGAAACGATGATCAAGGCGGGTTACCTGACCCGGCCCGAGGCCGAGGCCATCGGGGCCACGGAGGTTCATCCGGTGTCCGGGTCGGCGGCGCGCAATGCCTCCGCCGGTTTCGCCACCTATTTCGTGGAGGAGGTCCGCAAACAGCTGGAAAAGGACTACGGCGCTTCCCGGCTCTACAAGGAAGGGCTGCGGGTGTGGACCACCCTCAATCCCCAGTACCAGGACTGGATGGAAAACGCCCTGGAAAGCCATCTGACCGCGGAGGAAACCGCACGGAAATACGACATGACGCGGGCCATCCACGACAGCCTGGTCGTCAGCGGCGAACCGCCCGAGAAAGTCGAATACCTCCAGGGGGCCGCCCTGCTCGAGGACGTCAGGACCGGCGCGATCCTGGGCATGGTCGGCGGGCGTTCCTTCAACGACTACAAGTGGAACATGACCACCCAGGCCACCAGGCAACCCGGGTCGATCTTCAAGCCGCTCGTCTACCTGACCGCCCTGCAAAACGGATACATCCCCTGCTCCATTCTCATGGACACTCCCTTCGTGCTGGACACCGGGGTGAGCCTATGGCGGCCCAAGAATTTCAGCGGACGGTTCCAGGGTCCCATGACCCTCCGTTACGCCCTGAGCCGATCGGTCAACGCCCCGACGGCGAAACTCTTCCAGGACTTCGGTCTGGCCCCCGTCCTGGAGAACATCCAAAGGCTCGGCTTCACCACGCCCCTGCCGCGGGTTCCCGCCCTGTTCCTGGGTGCGGGCGAAGTCACCTTGCGTGAAGTGGTGGCCGCCTACAGTTCGTTCGCCAACCACGGTGTCTACGTCAAACAGCATTTGATCACCAGGGTGGAAAGCTCCCAGGGCGAGATCCTGTACCAGGTGAGAATCGAGCAGCGCGAAGCCCTGGATCCGGCCGAGGCCTACATGATGACCAATCTGCTGTCGACCACACTGAAGGAAGGAACCGGCGTCAGCGCCCGCTGGCGGGGCTTCACCAAATCCGGCGCCGGCAAGACCGGCACCACCAACGAAAGCACCAACGCCTGGTTCTGCGGCTTCACCCCCAGCTTCTGCGGCGGGATCTGGGTCGGGTTCGACCAGGACCTGCCCATGGGCAAGGGGGCCACCGGCGCCCGCATGGCTCTGCCCATCTGGGCGGATTTCATGGGCAAGATCTCCGACCAGAAGGGCGAAGAGCCGTTCATCCGGCCGCCGGGGATCGTCGAGGAGACCGTCTGCCTGAACTCCGGGATGCTGGCCACCAGCGGGTGCGACTCCATCGCCGGGGAAGTTTTCCTGCCCGACAATTTTCCGCAGGACATCTGCGACCTGCATGGGGGGCAGCTGCATGATTTCCAAGGGGTGGGTAAAGACTTCAAGACGCTGGACCAGGATGATGATGAGTTCTGAGGGTGGTGCGTAAGAAGGGCCTGCCTACATCGAGGGGTTCCTGGCTTAGCTTCGCGAAGACGCTCAGATGCGCCAGGAACCCCTCGATGTAGGCAGGCCCTTCTTACGCGCCGCCCTCGGAAGTCATTCGAGCCGGTCCAGGATCAGGGAGTTGGCGGGGACCGCCTCCTCTGAAAAAGACAAAGCGGCCTTGATGCGGGTGGCGGCAAGGGCCGCCATTTTTTTGTCGGTGCAGAAAATTCGGGCGATGATGTCGCCCTTGTTCAACTTGTCGCCAACCTGGGGTAGGAAATCTATTCCGGCGGTCAGGTCGAGGGGGTCTTCGACCTGCAGGCGGGCGGCGCCCAGGTCGGCCAGGGACAAGCCCACCTGGCGGCAATCGATCTTGGATAACCAGGCATCGGCGGGGGCCTCCAGTTCCAGAGCCAGCGGGGCCACCTGAAGGCCGAAATCCTCGCGGTCGGGATCGAGGGTGCCGTCCTGCGCCCGAACCCAGGCCAGCATGAAATCGAAGGCCCGGCCCGAGTCCCAGGCTTCGCGGACCCTGGCCAGGGCGGCCGCCCGGTCGGGCTCGAGTCCCGCCACGCGGACCATCTCGGCCACCAGGTCCTCGGTCAGGGCCACCAGGTCGGCGGGAGCCGCCCGGCGCCCGGCCGGACGCAGGGCCGCAAAGGCCTCTATCGTCTCGTTGGAGTGGCCCACGGCCACGCCCAGGGGTTGGTCCATGTCAGAGAAAACCACCGACATGCGGCGGCCGTAGAGCCCGCCCACAGTCACCAGGGCGGAGGCCAGTTCCCGGGCCCTGGCCAGGTCATCCATGAAGGCCCCGGAACCGGTTTTCAGGTCGATGACGATGGTGCCCGGTCCGGCGGCCAGTTTCTTGGACATGATGGACGCTGTGATCAGGGGGACGCAGTCCACCGTCGCTGTGACATCGCGCATGGCGTAGATGCGCTTGTCGGCCGGGGCGATGGAACCGCTCTGCCCGATGATGGCGCAGCCGGTCTTTTCGGTCAGCTTCAGGAATTCACCGTTATCCATGTGGATGCGGTAGCCCGGGATTGACTCCAACTTGTCCAGGGTTCCCCCCGTGTGCCCCAGGCCCCGCCCCGACAGCATGGGCACCTTCAGACCGCAGGCCGCCGCCAGGGGCGCCAGCAGCAGGCTCACCTTGTCCCCCACGCCGCCGGTTGAATGCTTGTCCGCTGTGGGGCCGGACATGTTCCCGGTGTCCAACTCTTCGCCGGAACGAAGCATGGCCCCGGTCAGGGACGAGGTTTCTTCGGGAGTCATGCCCCGGAACCAGACGGCCATCAGGAAGGCGGACATCTGGTAATCGGCGAAGGCTTCGGCGGTGAAACCGTTCACCACGAATTCGATCTGCCCGGCGGACAGTTCCCGGCCGCGTTTCTTGGCTTCGATGATCTCGAGGATATTCAAGATACCCCTTCCCCGTCGTCCGGCCCGGGAGCCGTCTGGTCCACGTAGTTCTCGAAGGCGTTGGGAATCAGTTCATCGAGGGTGAACCGGTGAACGACGCCCGTGGCGCCCTGCTCCCCGGCGATCAGAACCGTCAGGTCCCGGCCGAACTCCAGCAGGAACTGCCGGCAGGCCCCGCACGGCGGCGTGGGCGCCTGGCCGTCGGCACAGATGGCGATGGCGCTGAAACTCGTCTCACCTTCGGCCACCGCCCGACACGCGGCCGAGCGTTCGGCGCAGATGGACAGCCCGATGCTGGCGTTCTCCACGTTGGTTCCCGGATAGACCGTGCCGCTTTTCCCCAGCAGCGCGGCGCCCACCCGGAAACCCGAATAGGGCGAATGGCTGTGCCGGCGGGCTTCGCAGGCGGCCGCAACCAGTTGCTGCAAAGTATCATTCATGATGAAAGTCCTTTCCTGGTTTCCGGCAGGAAACTGGTGCCCTTGCGCGTCGGGGCGCTGCCGAAAAAGTCGGCCAGGGTGGCCGCCACGTCCATGAATCCCACGCGTGTCCCGAGGTCCCGTCCCCCGGCAGCACCGGCCATATAGGCCAGCAGCGGCACGTGCTCCCGCGAGTGGTCCGTGCTCACGGTGGTGGGGTCGTTGCCGTGATCCGCGGTCATGATCAACAAGGTGCCGGTGGCCAGTCCTTCGAGATACGGCCCCAGCCAGCGGTCGAAATCCTCCAGGCCCTGTTTCATCCCTTCCGGATCGTTCCGGTGGCCCCACAGCATGTCGAAGTCGACCAGATTGAGCAACAGCAGAGTGTCCCGTTCTTTCGAGGCCGCGGTCAACCGGGCCAGTTGCTCCATGCCCTCGGGATTGCTCTTGGACGGAAAGGTTTCATCGATGCCGACCCCGGCATACAGATCGTATATCTTGCCGATGGAAAGCACCCGCACCCCGTGGTCCTGCAGGTCGGTCAGCAGCAGGCCGCGCGGTGGATCCAGGGCGTAGTCGTGGCGGTAGGGCGTCCGTTCGTAAGCGCCCGCAGCTCCGGTGAAGGGGCGGGCGATGACCCGGCTGACCTGATGGGGCGGCACCAGCATGTCCCGGGCGATTTCACAAACCCGGTACAACTCGTCCAGGTCGCAGACCTCGTCGTGGGCGGCAATCTGGAACACGCTGTCGGCGGAAGTGTAGACGATCAGTTTCCCTGTCCGGCGATGTTCGTCACCCAGTTCCTTGATGATGTCGGTGCCGCTGGCCGCCTTGTTGCCCATCACCCCGTAGCCGGAAAGACGGGAAAACTCATCGATGACCTCGGGGGGAAATCCGTCGGGGTAGGTCGGAAAGGGAACCGACGTGACCAGGCCCATCAATTCCCAGTGACCGGTGGTGGAGTCCTTGCCGGCGGACACTTCTTCCAGCCGGCCGAAGGCGGCTGCGGGGGCCGTGACGGGATCCACCCCCTGGATACGGTGGAGATTGCCCAAACCCAGGCCCTGCAGATTGGGGACGTGAAGCCCACCCACCCTGGCCGCCATGTTCGCCAGGGTGTCGCTGCCGGCATCACCGTATTCGGCGGCGTCGGGGGCCCCCCCGACACCAAGCCCATCCAGAATAACGAGAATGGCCGTGGCCATGAATGATTCTCCTTCGTGGAACGCGATAGGGTTCAAGGGTAGTGGGCCCGGGTGTGTCCGTCAACAGCTTCACCTTGCCACCACTGGACTTCCGGTTAGAATAGGCAACATGGTAAACGATCTTTTTTCCACCGACGACAACAACGGCGACAGCGGGGCCGGGGTCAACGGTTCCGCCGCAAACGGGGCCCCTGCCCCGGACGAGCGGACACCCCTGGCTGACCGGATGCGGCCGGCCACCCTGGACGAGATGGTCGGGCAGGAGGAACTCCTGGGGCCCCGGGGTCCGTTGCGACTGTTGCTGGAGGGGGACTCCCTGCCCTCACTGCTGCTGTGGGGACCGCCCGGGTGCGGCAAGACCACCCTGGCCCGCCTGGTGGCCCGGCATTCCCGGGCGCGCTTCCTGGAATACAGCGCGGTGGCGGTCGGTTCCAGGGAGCTCAAGGCCGTCATGAGCGAAGCCGCAAAACTCAAGCAGGCCACCGGCCAGCGGACCATCCTGTTCCTGGACGAGATCCACCGCTTCAACAAGGCGCAGCAGGACGCCCTGCTGCCCTGGGTCGAAAGAGGCGACGTCACCCTGATCGGCGCCACCACCGAAAACCCCAGTTTCGAAGTCAACAGCGCCCTCATTTCACGGACGCGGCTCTTTGTTCTGACGCCGCTGGCGACCGAAGACGTGGGCGTGCTTTTGACCCGGGCCCTGGCCGATCCCCGCGGGCTGGACGGCCGCCTGGCCATGACCCCCAATGCCATCGCCGCCCTGGCCGAGATGAGCGAGGGGGACGCCCGCGCCGCCCTGGGACAGCTTGAAACCGTGGCCGCGGCGGTGGCCGCCGGATTCGACAGGGGAACCGAAGGCCGGGACCTGGACGTGGACGCCCTGGCCGAATTGATCAGAACCCGGGCCGCCCGTTTCGACAAGGCGGGCGAGGAACATTTCAACATCATTTCGGCCCTGCACAAATCCATGCGCAACAGCGATGTCCAGGCCGCCCTGTACTGGATGACCCGCATGCTCGAAGGCGGCGAGGACCCTCTGTATATCGCGCGCCGCCTGGTCCGGTTCGCCAGCGAAGATGTCGGTCTGGCCGATCCCGAAGCCCTGCGCCATACCCTGGCCGCCCGGGACGCGGTCCATTTCATCGGCATGCCCGAGGGCGCCCTGGCCCTGGCCCAGGCCGTGGTCTATCTGGCCCTGTCCCCCAAGAGCAACGCCCTGTACAAGGCCTACGGGCGCACCTCGAAAGAGGTCGCCAAGGGACACAACCCGCCGGTGCCGATGCATCTGCGCAACGCCCCCACCAAGCTGATGAAGAACCTGGGCTTCGGCCAGGGCTACGTCTACGCCCACGACACCGACGAGGGCATCGGGCGAATGAGCTGTCTGCCGGACAGCCTGCGGGGGACGGATTATTACCGACCGGTAGCCAAGGGATTCGAGACCGAACTGGCCGCCCGCATGGAGCAGATCCGCCGGTGGCACGCCCGCCGGCAAAGCGGCCAGGCAACCGAAGACCACCCTGATTCGGACCACCCTGACCATGAACCGGGAGACACCTGATGAAACGAATCGGAGTCCTGACCGGCGGCGGCGACGCAGCCGGCATGAACACTGCGGTCAGAGCCGTCGTCCGCACCGCCTGTGGCCTGGGCGCGGAAGTCATCGGCATCAAGAAAGGTTGGCGGGGCCTGGCGGAAGGCACCTCGGTGGAGTTGAATCCCGGCACCGTCAGCGGCATTCTTCACCGGGGAGGAACCATCCTGCAGACTTTCCGTTACCCGGAGTTCGCCACCGACGAAGGGGCGGCGCCGGTGGCCAAGACCCTCGACAGGCTCAAGCTGGACGGGATGATCATCATCGGCGGGGACGGCAGCTTTCGCGGGGGGACCAAGTTGTTCAAGGAATTCGGCCTGCCCGTCGTCGGGGTGCCGGCCACCATCGACAACGATATTCCGGGGACGGACATCTCCATCGGTTTCGACACCGCGCTGAACATCGCCATCGACGCGGTGGACAAGATCCGCGACACCGCCACCAGCCATGGGCGCATCTTCGTCATCGAGGTCATGGGGCGTGAATACGGTCTGCTGGCGGCGCAGACAGCCATCGCCACCGGCGCCGAGGAAGTGCTGCTGCCCGAGATCCCCTTCGACCTGGACGACATGTGCCGGAACATTTCCGCGGGTTACCGGCGCGGCAAGGAGCACGCCATCATCATCGTGGCCGAAGGCGCGGGCAAGGCCTCCTATGTTTCCTACGAGATCAAGGAGCGGCTGAAACGCAGCGTCCGCATGGTCGTGCTCGGTCACGTGCAGCGCGGTGGGTCGCCGTCGGGCTACGACCGGATCCTGGCTTCGCGCCTGGGGCACCGGGCCACCGAAATGCTGTTCGAGGGACAGCACGGCCTGATGGTCGGCGTGGTGGCCAACAAGTTCAAGACCAGCAGCCTCGACAAGAAGACCAAGGCTCCGGCGAAGGCCGTGCTCCGGGACGCACGCCTGATGGAGATTCTCGTCTAGCACGAAAGCGGAAAGAAAAAAGCGGGCTCCCGTCGGGGAGCCCGCTTCGTATTCGGTTTCCGAATCGGTTTCCGAATCGGTCCCGAACCGGATCAGATGTCGCGCTCCGAGCCTTCCACGAAGGTGTTGCCGTACTTGAACCAGTTGATCTTCAGGGTGCCGACCACGTGACCGAGGCCTTCATGCTCGATCTTGCGCTTGGTGTATTCGTCTTCCAGCGTCAGCATGGAAAAAGAACCGATAAGCGGCAGGTCCTTGTCCTTCAACAGGTGCAGCATCCAATCGGCGCCGTCGGTCAATTCGGTGATCTCGACGGCGGATTCGGGGAACACGGCGTACCAGGCGAAATCCTCGGCGGCGGGATTGGCCTTCACCGAGTCGGCCAGGTCGTGGCGGGGAACATAGACAAAGGATTCGATACCGGTCTGGATGGGCTTGAGGTCGCCGTCCTCTTCCTCGGGCAGGAAGGTGGAGCCGGCTTCCTTCAGGTCCTTGGTCTTCCAACCGAGTTCGGGCAGGGGCGCGCCCGGGGTTTCCAGATCGACCGCACCGGCACGCAGCAGGTTGGGCATGGTGTAATTGGCGGGCACGGCCAGGCTGTCCGCCTCGATGACACCGTTCCGTTTGATCCGCTGGATCACGAGGTGTGTCGGGGAGGGCGAGAACGTCTTTCTCACACCCAGCAGGGTCCCGGCCAGATTCCGGTAGTTGTGCTCGAGATCCTCGCCGACCAGGAACTCCAGGAGGTTACCGTCGCGCACGATGGCCGTGTTGCCGCGGACGTATTCGAATTCAGGAGCATCGATTTCGAACAGGAAATCGGTGCTGAGGGTATCACCACGGGTGACCCTGCGGAGGGAGTCGTAGACGTAGGGATCCACTTCTTCCTTTTTTCCACAACCGGTAAGACCGATGATAGACACAGCCAGCAGGCCGAGCAGCATGACTGAAACCCAGCGACGCGCGGAAGAAACACCGAACATGAACCAACCTCCCAAAAGGTATGCTCCTGACCCTGCAATCGGGACGCAAGGCCACAATTTCCGGACATTATTATGGCCGGACAGGAAAACCGTCAACAATTCCCTTTGACCCCATGAAATTGGGGTATCCGGGGACAAAAAGCAAATGCATTCCCAAGGTGGCCGGGCGCCGGGCTTCGCCGTCCCCTTAATCCCCATCCGGCAAGGGAATATCAAAGTCCCGGCAGCCTCCTGACGACCTCCAGGACATCTCTCTGGCTCGGCAGGGCCCCATCCCAGAGGGACTGGAAAACCTGCCAGTGGTCGGGCAGAAGAATGCCCGCGAGGGAAAAAATCCGGGCGAAACGACCCCTGCGTTCGTCCAGCGGATAACCCGGCAGCCCATGACGGGCCAGGCGGCCGTCCACGTGGACCGCCCAGGCTTCGGCGAAGGCCTCGGCCAGCGCCGCGGGAAGATTCCTGCCCGTCACTTCCCCACGGACCACGTCCCTGGCCGTCAAAAGGTGGTGATGGAGATAAACCGCCGCCCTGTCCGGGGAAAAACCTTCGGCCGCGCCGACGGAAACCTCCCGCGGCGCGGGAGACTGCTCCCAGACCTCGGGTATGGGCTGGACGGCATCCCGGGGGCGGGCGGAAGGATCGAAACAATTCCCGTGGCAAAACAGACCCAGTACCGGCAGGTCATCCGGCCCCGCCCCGGCCTCCAGCCGGTACCAGGCATCACCGTCACCCGGCAAGTCGTCCCCGTAGATGCGGATGCCCGAAAAATCCTCGCCCAGGTCCAGGGCCCTGCCGGCAGCCTGGGCCAAGGGGACCAGATCCGCCGCCAGATCCCCGGCCAGACCCACGCAATCGACCGAAAGAGACGCTGGGGTCACCGGGAATCAACCTTTCGCAATCATCCGGCCGCCGCCCGCGGGCTGCAGCTTGGCCGTGAAATGACGCAGCGCGGGCGGCTCCCAGGTTATTTCGAGGCCGCGCAGCCGCGACCCGATCTCCATGACCCGGGCGCAGGACTCGGCCACGTAATCCAACTGGGTGTGGGTATAAACGCGGCGGGGAATCGCCAGGCGGACCAGTTCCATGGCCGGGTGCACGATCTCACCGCTGTCGGGGTCCTTGTGATCGAACATGAGGCTGCCGATTTCGACCCCCCGCACGCCCCCTTCCAGATACAAGGCCGCGGTGAACACCTGGGCCGGGAATTCGGACTGGGGTATGTGGGGCAGGGCTTTCCTGGCATCCAGATACACCGCGTGGCCGCCGGTCGGTTTCAGGTGGGGCACTCCCAGTTCGTCCAGCCGCCGTCCCAGTCGGGCCACCTGGCCGATGCGGTAGGCCAGGTAATCGGGGTCCAGCACCTCGCGCAGTCCCTGGGCCACGGCGGCCAGATCACGACCGGCCAACCCGCCGTAGGTGGGAAAACCTTCCCTCAGGATAAGCAGGTTGGTGACTTTCTGCGCCCACTGTTCGTCGTCCAGGCAAAGGAAGCCGCCGATGTTGACCAGGGCGTCCTTCTTGGCGCTCATGGTGCACCCCTGGGCCAGGGCGAACATCTCACGGCAGATTTCCTTGATGTCCTTGTCCCGGTAACCTTCTTCGCGCTGCTGGATGAACCAGGCGTTCTCCGCGAAACGGCAGGCGTCGTAGATCAGGGGCACGCCTTTTTCCCGGCAAAACTCCGAGACCTCGCGCATGTTCGCCATGGACACCGGCTGTCCGCCGCCGCTGTTGTTGGTGATGGTCAACATGACGAAGGGGATGCGCTCGACGCCGTACTTTTCGAAGGCCGCGGCTAGTTTGGGCAGGGACATGTTGCCCTTGAACGGGGCCTCCACGGCGGGATCGAGGCCTTCGGGGCCGATGCAATCCAGGGCGATGGCTCCGGTGTGTTCTACGTTGGCCCGCGTGGTGTCGAAATGGATGTTGTTGGGCACCACGTCGCCGGGCTTCAGCGTGACGGTGAAAAGCATGCCCTCGGCCGCGCGACCCTGATGGGTGGGGATCACGTGCTGGTAGCCGAAAATATCCTTGATGGTGCTTTCGAACTCGGCATAGGAATTACTGCAGGCGTAGGCTTCGTCGCCGCTCATCAGGGCGGCCCACTGCAGATCGCTCATGGCGCTGGTGCCGCTGTCGGTCAGCAGGTCGACGTAGATGGCGGATGACGGGATCTTGAACACGTTGTACCCGGCCGCGCGGAGATAGGTCACCCGTTCTTCCCGACTGATCCGCTGAATCTTTTCGACAACCTTGATGCGGTAGGGTTCGAAGGGAAGGTCCATGGAAGATTCTCCTCGGCAGACGGTGAAAATATCGCTTCAACGTGCTTGAACTATGGTCAAAGCCCGCCTTCCATACAAGCCGCAAAAACCATCAGCCCAGGTCATTCGCCGGACTCGGAGGGCAGGGGGGATTTTTCCTGGTAAAGGACCAGCAAGCTGTCGGTAACCCTGACCAGGGATTCGTAATGCTGCCGCAGCGGTTCGGTTCCCAGGCACAGGTACGCGGCGCCCGCCATGGCACCTCCCAGGGGCCGCGATGCCGAGGTCAACACCGCCAGTGGCCGGCGGTAGCGGGGACCCCGGACCGCCACATCGTCCATCATTCCGTACCACCAGGCTTCCCACAGGGGCACGGTCAGAAGGGCGCTCAGGGGTTCGCTCCCGTATTGTTCCAGCAGGCGCAGGATCCGGTCACGGGCGGCCGGGCGGGCCATGAAGGTATTGGCCCACGGGGTGGGCGCCACCAGGTCGGCAAATTCGCCGAGGGTGATCGCGGGGTCGGGGTCCTGGTCCCCGGACCAGTCCAGCCAGGCCCGGCCGGCCTCGGGCCCGAGAAGCTTCCCGGTCATAAGGTCGACGTCCTTGTTGCCCGGGGCCTCCGTTTCCCCGGCCGGAGCATCCGGTTGCGGTTCGGACCCGGCGGCATCCGGCGGTGAACCGAAGGTTTCGTCCAGCAGACCGCAAAGGGCGAGATGATCCGTGGCCGCGGCGAGCAGTTCCCTGGGGCCGGGCAGGAACAGGCTCTCCAGGCGGGTCTCCAGGACGGCCAGCCAGCCCCGGTCGCGGATCGACGATCCCAGGTATTCCAGGTCGCCGGGCATGGGCGCGGTGATCCGCAACGGGGCCGTCAACCTGCCCGCCTCGTGTTCATGGACGACCCGGGAAAGACACTGGTCCAGGTTGGCCGCGTAGTCGGAGATGAGAATCCCCTTGTCCCGCCGCCGGACTCCCCCACCCTGGAATTCGGGGGCCACCAGCTTGCGGGTTTCGGACCAGAGCTTCCGGGCCGCCTTGCGTTGCCCGGGAAGTTCGACGACATCGTCGGCCCGCGGAGTGGTCAGGAACAGATGTTCCCAGGGTTCGCGCGCCGCCGCCGGATCCACCGTCATGATCAGGCGGCGCCCGCGGCCGGTCTGGGCGATGCGATACCGTGTTTCGGAAGCGAATCTCTGCGCTTCACAGATGACCACCACCGACGAAGAGGAATCCGCCGGGAAGGCCCCCGCTGCAGGTTCATCCGCCTGGGTTGCTGAAGCCAGTGGCACCCTGACGTCCAGGGGGCCGGTCAGGCCCAGGCGCAGAAAATCCCGGCAGACCATGGCGGCCACCGCCTGATCGGGACAGTAGATGGTGAGTTCGG
Organism: Candidatus Krumholzibacteriota bacterium; assembly: GCA_039714075.1. Lineage (GTDB taxonomy): Bacteria > Krumholzibacteriota > Krumholzibacteriia > LZORAL124-64-63 > LZORAL124-64-63 > JAGLCY01. The sequence continues at coordinate 17,618 of JBDLKA010000037.1, forward strand.
GAACCTCACCGCCGCCCGCACCGCATTTCAACAGGCCGCGCGCCAGGGCTTCATGACGGCCGGATCCAAAGACCCCCTTGAGCACCAGAAAGGTCGGACCCTCGTCGGCCAGGGCAAGGTCCGCCACCCGGGCGACCACCGCGTCCAGATCGTCCTTTTGTTCCGCACCCCCGGCTAGCAGCGATCGCAACCCCCGCCTTCCCCGTCCGGACTCGGCGGCATCACCATATCGAACCACCGCGCCGGCGCCGGCGCGGGTGGAACCCGGATAACCGGCGGCCGCTTCCTCGCGCACGAGTTCCCAGCCGTGCGACCGGTTCCGGACGGTCCGGCTTTCGGCCACGGTCAACAGGTCCACCAGGTGAACGGCGCCCTGGCAGGGAGGTCCGATCCAGCGCCAGAACCCGAGGGCGGCGCCCAGGCCCAGGAAGTAACTTTCTTCATCCCGCAGGTCCGTCAAACCCGTTTCCACCAGGAAGCCGTCCCCCGTTTCCAGGGCACCGGCCATGACGTCCGCGATACGATTCCGGAACACCCTGAGGCTCTGCACCAACTCCGGCACGATCTCGGCAGAAGGACCCCGGCATCCCACCAGACGCTGGGTCGAGTGGATAAGTCCCCGGGGGCAGACATAGGTCAACCCCACGGCGGCGGCCGGGAGGCCCTCGCCGAGAGACTCCCCGTTCCATCCGTGCCAAATGAGGAAACAATCCAGCAGAGCCACTTCGGATGCGTCGATCCTGGCGGGGGGATACTCCATATCGATCCAGTTGAGGGACCCGGCTCCGCCCGCTCCCAGCCACAGGGGAAGCATGACGCCCAGATTCCGCTCCAAGTGGTCCAGGGAATTCTCCAGGTCGGCGAATCTGCGGGGGATCAAAAGGGCGTGCCCCTGGCCGTGGCGGGCGGCATCAGGATGCTCCGATCCCGCGGAGGAAAGAGAGTCGCCGGCCAGCCTCGCCGCCCAGCGCAACAGGCGCACGCCCTCGGCGACATCGTCCGGGGCAAGACCGGCCAGATGGCCCAGCCAGGCCAGCGACAGCAGTTGGCGTCCCGGGGGCAGCGATTCTCCCTGGGGATCATCTTCCGAACCGGATTGGGTGCTGGTCAGGGCACGCAGACGGGGCAGCAGGGCCTGAAGACGCCGCACAACCGTTGCGGCGCTTCGGGCCCGACCGCAATCCAGGCAGGGCCCGGCCCCCGCCGGGGCAACGGAGGGACCTGAAGGGCTCACCTGTTCCCCGGCGCCCGGCAGTAATTCGGCGCCACAGGCCGAGGACAGGAAACGGACCCAGGACGGGTCCAGTCCGCGGCTGAACAGAAGGACGGTTTCGGCCCCGCAATCCAGGATCGAACGAAGCGCCAAAGCGGTTTCCTGGGCTTCCTGTTCGGGACCGGGTTTCCATTCCGAGACATCCCCGGCCATGATCACCGCCGGGGTATACGCCGCCAGGAATGCTTCCAGATCGGGATCGGAAAAGTCCTCGGGCTCGACCCAGACCACCGGTGCGGGAACCTGCTCCCGGCGTTCGGCGGACCAGACCGAAAGGCCGGACATGCCGGCCGCCGTCACCAGGTCGGCGGCGCCCGCGGGCATGGTGTCGGCCACAAGCAGAATCCATTCCTCCACCTGCCCCCGCTCCCAGGCGGCCACCAGGCGGTCCGCCATTCCCCGCCAGACAGGGGTCTCGTCGCCCAGTAGAAGATGCACTCCCGGGCCGGGGGTTGAAACTTTCTGCGGGCCCTGGGTCGGGGCGCCATCAGCAGCGGCAAGGTCACCGGAATCCCGGGTCATCAGCCACCCGTTGACCGAGGCCTGGATTTTACCGTCCACCGGCTGTCGGCCCCGGGGATCGGCCCCGGGAAGGGTCAGGGTGCGCCCGATCCCCTCGGTGGCCAGGCGGGCGATTTCCCCGGTGGATCGTGGCGGCGCGGGTTCGTCACCGGGGGCCGGGACCTTGCTATTCAGCAGGAGCCGCCACCAGCGCGTATCCAGAACAGCCACGGTATCCCAGGGTCCCGCCAGGCAGGCGGCCATTTCAAGTGAGCAGATTTTCCTGCGCCAGGCAAAAAAGATCTCCCGTTCGGCATCGGCCCGCACCCAATCGGCACGGGTGTCCGAATTCGCGGCCGGAACCCCCTCGCTTTCGAGACTGGCCAGGACCGGAACGGCCAATAATCCGCCCGCCCGGAAATCATCAGGCTCCTCGCCGCCGACGGGGTCCAGGAAATTCCAGGCGGCGATTTCCAGGTCCACCTCGGCCCTGCTGACGGAGGCCCAGAAGTCGGCGGACCGTCCGGCGGCCGGCAGCAGAACCCAGCCCCCACCGGATTCGGCGAAGGCGCGCTGCACCCAGGTCGCCTGACCGGCCAGGGCCTCGCCCGCCAACCGGCGGGCCTCGGGCTGGACACCCTTGTCCGCCAGCAGCAGGGACGGCGGATTGCCGTCGGTCAGGGAAAGACAATAGGGACTGCCGAAGACCTGCAGCCATTCGCCCAACAATCCCTCCAGTTCCGAACGCAGCCAGACCGATCCCGTCAACAGGGAAAGGTGACGGCGCCCCCGGGTATGAAGCAGGGCGTGGATTTCCTGTATGCCGGGTCCCCCGTTGCGCAGCAGGTTCCAATGGATGGCGGCGCTGTCCAGAAACACCCAGGAGGCGTCACTGCCCTCGAAAACTCCCCACAGGCTGTCCAGCCTTTCCGGGGTCACCGCCAGATGATCCACCGGCCCGGCCACCAGCCCCGCCTTGCGGACCCTCTGGCTGAACTGCCCGGCCCAGGTGTCCAACTGCCCCTCGGCATCAAGCTGGGGCTCTTCCCGGGCCAGCATTTCGACCGCGGCCTCATAGCGGTCGTACAATGGGAATCGTCCCGGAGTCCGCGGCCGCACCTGCCGGAAATCCAGCAGGTCGCCGTTGTGGGATTCGACCAGCCGCAGCCAGTGGAAGATCGGCAGGAGGTCGTCTTCATCCGGACGCACATCCGTCAGGAGGGACTCCAGGAACTCCAGGGCCGCGGACAGTGAGTGGACGGTCCCCGCCGGCGGGATCAGAGTCACCGGACCGATGACACCGCCGGCCACCTGCGCCAGGGCTTCCAGCCTGTCCAGGCGATCCAGCACCACCCGCCACTTCCGGGTGCCGTCACCCCAGGCGGCCAGAACGGCCGTCGGATCCCCCGTCGAGACGATGGCCAGATCATTCCGGCCCAGATCCGGCCTCGGGCCGGGATCCCCCGCAGGAGAACCTTCCCGCCGCGATGACGGACCGGTCGCCGACCAGCCGAAGGGGTCGGGCCGGGTCCATAGAAGCGGCAGGGTCCACGGCTCAAAGGAGGAATCGAGTCCGGAACCTCCGTGGGAATCCATATTGATGAATTCGTACAGGAAGCGGGCCGCAGCGTCCCCCCGGCGGGCCAGTTCGCCGACACCCGCGCGCAGGGCCGGGTCTCCGGCAACCACCCGGTTGCGGACGGCCAGCCAGCCCAGGCCGGCAATCAGGGCGCCCGCGGCCGGCCCCTCTTCCCACGCTTCCAGCAAGGAGGAACTTCTGGGGGGCTCCAACTCCGGATGTCCCGCAGCGGGATCCCATCCCCCCCGCCAGGGTCCGGTCTCGGCCAGGCACAACCCCAGGACGGTTTCCCGGTCCAGCCCGTCTTCCGGCAACCGGCTTTCCATGGCCGCCACCATGAAATCGTGGACCGTCCAGCGGGCCGGCGCCTCCTGCCAGGCGGATTTCACAAAGGAGCGCACATCCTCCGCAAAGGCCACGACCCGGCCTTCGCAGGGAGCCAGGAATTCCCCGATGGGTTCCAGGCCGTCCCCCTGACGCCAGTACGCCATGTCCCTGGGTTCGTTGTCCCACCAGAAGATGATGGTGACGCCACCGGCTGAGCCCAGGGCCAGGGAGGCCCAGGCCAAAGACGAATCGGCCGCCGGCCCCAGGGACGGTCGGCGGTGAAGAATCCGGCTTTGGGCAGCCTGGAGACGGGAAGCAAGCTCGCCCGCGGGGGCCGGTCCGCCGGCTGCCATGACGGTAAGAGCTTCCCCGTAACGCGGGACGGGGAAATGCCCCGCATCGGTGTTGCCCAGAAGTTCGAGCAGCCGCACGCGGGCTTCTTCGGCCCGGGGCCCGGTCACGGGTCCGACTCCCAGATAGGCGCGATACAGTTCGACGCTTTCGGCGGCCCTGCCCAGCAGGCGGTCCGCGGTCACGGCCTCGAGCCAGCTTCTCTCCTCGGCCAGCCGACTGGTCGATCCGAAGTACTCGGGCTGCACGAGTTGCAGCACCACCCGCGCCCATTCCTCGGCTTCGGGCGAGCCCCGGTTCAACCGGCCATGTTCGATGAACACATCGAACAGTTCGCCGCCCTTGTGCGCGAGCCAGAGACGGTCCTCCTCGGTCAAAGGCAGGTCGTGGCGGACGAGGTTGAAATCAAAGGGCCGCCCGGTGCGGCCGGCGGTCCGGAACAGTCCCTTGATCAGGGGCACCGCCGAAGAGGGTTCCTCCTGGAAAATCCGGCTGCGGGCCACCAGGAACAAGGCGGCTTCCAGTTTGGGCTGATTGGTGACCGGATCATCCTCCGGGCGCAGTTCGGCCACCCGGACACCGTCCCTGACAACATGTTCTCCCTGCTCCAGGAATCTGCGGCGGAACTCGATGGTGCGGCGCGGCCAACGGCCGGGGGCGTGCGGCGGCGTCTCCCGGTTGCGGGCGGCGTGTTTGAGCAGGCTCTTGAAACCGTCGGTGATTTTTTCGGAAAAGAACACACGCCCCGGTGAGCCGTCACGGCGCCTGGAGGCTTCATGAAAAAGACGTTCCCCATGCGCAAAATCGCCGGCCGCCAGGGCTTCCTCGGCGGCGATGAGCATTTTCCAGTAATTCAGTTCGTGCGTCCGATCGTTTTCCATGGCCGAAATCTACCACGGATAACTCCGGGAAGGGAGGGGGAATATGCAGCAAAAGAAGTCGACCGCGGCGGATCAGCGGGTCAGGACCACCCTTGAAACGAGCGGCCTGCCGGCGCCCCGCACCACCGCCAGATAGGTCCCGGCAGCCAAGGGGCGACCGCGGCTGTCGTTTCCATCCCACTTGAGGGAATCCGTGGCAATACCCGACCCCAGAACGCGGACCCGGCGGCCGCGCAGGTCGAAAATCTCCAGTTTCAAAGCCGGAGAGGGCGAAACCCCGGTCAAACGAAACTGGAAATTTCCTCCGCCGGGATTGGGGAACGCCACCAGTTGCCGGGTTCCACCTGCGCCGACGGGAACCGGGGATACGGCTTCCCGCAACGGGCAGGCCCCGCTGTTGCGGCCATCGCCCCGGGCGGCGGTCCAGGCGGTTTGGGAACTCTTGAGCGAGCGGACAGGCTGGATCCCCACCTCATGCGACAGGATATCCACCCGCAGGTAGACGTCGTCCTCCACGGGAATGAGCATGGCGCCGGCGCTGCCGTACATGGGGTCGGTCTTGCCGCCGGCCGTCAAGGGCTCCCTTCGAACCAAAGGGCGGTCCAAGCTGGACGGACTCAACCAGGTCGTGCAGGCACCGGGCAAAGAGGTGACTCCAATGAGGATTTCGGACCAGTCCACACTTACCAGGGAATTGACGTCAGTCCCGCTGCTTCCCTGAAAATTCCAGGCCAGCGGGGCGGGCAGCAATATGTGATCCAGGGTCAATAGTCCCTGGGAAGTCGAAGCCTTCACCCGAAACCCGGGCAGAACGGAAGAGGTGGTCACCCCGGTTGCAGCCAGGGAACCATGACCCAGAACCCATTCATCCTGGTCGCCGAATAGTCCGTTATCCGCCAGCCCGGTCAGGGTCACCCGCAGGTCGCCGGTCTGGTAACCACCGGCCACCACCGCCGCGGACAGCGCCAACCAACTCCCCCCCTCCGGTGCCGGGACCGTCAAATCGTCACCCGTCCCGGGTTGTCCCGTTGCGTCCAGGACCCGCATGGCCAACCGCCCGGTCACGGGATCCAGGGCCGGCAGGATGATTTCGTGAAACCCGTCATCGTCCAGATCACACAGGACCGGAGCCACCTCGAGAGCCACCCCGAGATCCCGCGGCCAACCGGGCAGGGCGTTCAGGTTCTCGTCGAGAGCCGTGACATGGCCGTCGGCAAAAGCAATGACCAGGGACTCTCCCGCTCCCGCCACCAGCACTCCCGCGGCGGGAGTCAAGGGCAGGCTGTGTCCCAGGTCGGCCTGTGCTTCCAGGACCGGGCCGTGGGACCAGCTGCGGACCATTCCCAGCTTGTCCACCGCGGCGACCCTGCGGTTTCCGCCGGAGGTCACGATACCCACGGGGGTGGTCAGGTTCCGGTTAAGGGTCAGGGCGACTTCCTGGATCGCCCCGGAACCGGCAAAGAAATAGATCGAACCGAAGTCCGAGGCCACCACGATTTCATCGCCGGGCACGCCATCCATATCCCAGACCAGGGGCTGGGTCAAACCTCCCTGGCTGGAACTGTGGGGAAAAACGAACACCGGCCAGCCCGGCCGGAAGTCCCCGTTCGTGTCCAGGGCGCTGAGTGATCTGGCGCCGAGGTCCACCGTAACGCGGGAGGGAATAATCAGGGTCGGACCGCTCAGCCCGGCCAGGTTTCCGGAATTGGGCGCGCCGGTGGCCAGGCCGGGCAAACTGGCCGCCGCGGCCTGGGCCGGGAAGGAATCGGCCTCCCTGATTTTCAGGGAAACTGTTCCCTGCCCGGACTTGCGCTTGACCACCATCACCAACCAATTGCCGGGATCGGGCCTCAGATACGTGAATTCCGAAACGCCCGGACCGTTGGCGTCCCGGTGCCGGACCTGGTCAACCGTGGCCGGATCATCCAGCCACCGCGGGTCGGCAACTTCCAGCACGACGTCCAGGCTGCCGGAGGGAACCGCCTCGATCAGATACCGGATCTGCGGGCTGGTGATCAAGCGGCGGGCGACAACCGGTTTTTCCCAGTCGCTGGTCAGGGTGTCCAACTGGTCCCGCCCCGGCATCAACGGTAAAAGAGCGGCCTCGGCCGCCGCGTCGACCCGTAGCGTTCCCCAGCCCCGCACCGCGTCCGGACCCACGGGAAAGGACAGGGGAACCTGACCGGTGCCCGCATCATTTTCGGCCAGCACGACCGGAGCCGCGGTCAGTTTCAAAAGACCCGCCCGGGTCAAAGCCGAATGGCCGTCTGCCGGTAGGATGATCCCGTTTTCCAGCAGGGCCTCGTCCAGCAATTGCAGGGCGCCCGCGACATGGGCGGCGGCCAGACTGGTGCCGAAACGCCCGCTGTAGGTATCGTTGGGTTCGTTGTCCGCGGCGATGATCCGCCCTCCGCCACCGAGCAAACCCCCTCCGGGCGCCAGCAGGTCGGGCTTGCCCGGCACCGCCAGTCCCCGACTGCTGAAGGCCGAAACGGCCCCGGATCCGTTCACGCTGCCGACGGTCACCACTTCGGGCAGGGAGGCCGGAAAGCCCAGACCGGGATGGTCGACGCCATCGTTGCCCGCAGCGGCAACGGGCAGCATCCCCGCGGCGACAAAAGCGTTCATGGCCGTGCTGATTCCCGCGTCGACATCCCAGTTGACCGCGGTCAGGACGGTGCGGATCCGGTAGATGTCCCGATGATCGAGAGTCCAGGCGCAGGCAGCCAGGAAATCACCAGCCCAGGCATGCCAGGTCTGGTCGAAATCGTAGAATTTGACCACGGTAAGCCGGCTGCCGGACGCCAGGCCCCGGTAGGCCGGATCCACCCGGCCGCTACCAACGACCACCGAGGCCAGCGCCGTCCCGTGGTAGTGGTAGTCCCAGGGACCGGCCGCCAGGGGAAAATCGTCCGTCACATCCTGCCACCCGACGACCTTGTAGCCCTCGAACAACGGCCAGCCGTTATCCGCCGGAAACCAGTCGCTCGCATCCCCCACGACCGGCGGAGGGCCATCCTTGTCGTCATCCGGATAATCACCCAGATCACCGTGTGCGGTATCACAGCCCGAATCCAGGATGGCCACGGAAGAGGACCAGTCGTCCCCGAGTTGCCACCGGCCCGTTTCGAGTCTGGCCGCGCCCGCCAGGTGGCGGCTGTCCGCCAGGGCAGGCACGCCGTCACGGTCAATCATGATGCGCCCGCCGGGCCGGTCGGCGAGAAAGGCGCGCAGACCTGTTTCGTTTCCCGCCAGGACGGCGACCCCGCCGAAACGGTCCACCGAATGCAGGAGACGGCAATCGCCAACCCGGGACGCGCCCTCCATCGCGCGGACCACGCCCTGCCTGCCGGCACCCAGGCAGATCAAGCGCAGATTGCCGGCCTGCCAACTGCCCCCGGCGGGTTCCATCCCCGCGGGGAAAGCGCTTTCTCCGGACATTCCGTCGGCAGCGGCGGCTGCCCGCAGAGGCGCGGAGACCGCGGCGGCGCGCAGGTCGTCAAAACCCACCCGGCCGTCCAACCACGCATCAAGGAGGTCCTCCAGACCGTTACCGTTTTCATCGAGCCGGGAATCAAAGCCCGCGGTGAAGTCCGACGGGGCGGCGTGGGCGACGGCGATCAGGGCCCTGTCCCCCGCCGCCGGCAGGATCCCCACCAGCATCAGAAAGAGGAGGGCGAACCCGATGCTCCGTGGGGATCCCAACCGACAGATCAAGGCAGCGCGAGGGGCCGGGGACGGGTTCGAGCGGAAACAGGAACCATCCGGGACCTTGTGTCGGGCCAGAACTGTGCGGTTTGCGGGCATCAACGTCCTAAGGGATGTTAAAGTGACTCCCCGGATTACCATCCGGGAAAGGGAAGTCAACCCATATTGACCTTCCCTACGCAACCGCGCGGCCGGGGTTTCGACCGGAAAACCGCAGGCGGTTGTGTTGGTGGGGTTTCTCGAGGTGCCGACCTGAACCTGGGCATTTCCGAATCGCATGAAGTTAGGGAGGTGGCTGATCCGCCGCAAATGGCCGTTCCGCCAGGCGGCCCGCCGATGGACAGGTCGGCCCGGTTACCCCACTCCCACCAGGTGGCGGATCTCCGAACCACCCTCCTTGCCCCCGTAATTTACGGCGACCACGTCGAACCGGAAACCACGCCGGGCGGTGCCCTGGTTTTCCATCATCCAGATCGCCGCCATCCGGCGCAGGCGTTTCAACTGGTGCGGAGTCACCCAGGCTTCGGGCGGAACCGGGCACCGGGGCCCCCGGGTCTTGACTTCCACGAAGGCGACCAGTCCATCGCGGACCATGACCAGATCGATTTCGCCCCCCGGGCGCCTGAATCTCCGGTCGAGGCAGCGGTAACCGCATTTTTCCAGGAATTGCCGGGCGGCGTCCTCTCCCCACCTGCCCAGGGAATGACTGGCGGAATGACCGGCGGGCATGGCCCGGCTCGCTTTCTGGGAGGAGCCGACAGGAAGAAGGGAGTGCTGATCCGGCAATGCAAGGCCGGTGCCCGGGAACGGCGGAAGGTCAGAACAACTGGCCCTGATCCAGTTCGGCAATGGGACGGTAACTGAAACGGTGCAGGGGACAGGGTCCGAGTCTGGCCAGGGCCTGCCGGTGGGTGGCCGCGCCGTAACCCTTGTGGGACGCGAAACCGTAATCGGGGTAATGGCGGTCCCAGGCGGTCATGACCCGATCCCGCAGGACCTTGGCCACCACGCTGGCGGCCGCGATTGCGGCGCTGGTGGCGTCACCTTTGACCAGGGCCTCTGCGCGCATGGGAATCTCGGGCACCTGGAGACCGTCGACCAGGACCAGTTCCGGGCACGGGTCCAGGCGGGCCACCGCCCCGGCCATGGCCCGCAGCGTGGCGCGCAGGATGTTGATCCGGTCGATCTCGCTCGGAGAAACAGCGCAAGCGCCCCAACTAAGGGCGCTTGCCTGGATATCTTCAAAAAATGCTTCACGCTGCCGAGCGGTCAGGGCCTTGCTGTCGTCCAGACCGTCGGGACACCAGCGGTCGGGCAGGACAACCGCCGCGGCGACCACCGGACCGGCCCAACAGCCACGCCCCGCCTCGTCGACGCCGCCGAGCAACCGACGGCCCCGGCCGGACTTCTCCCGGTCGAAACGAACCAGGGAACCCAGCGGGCCGGGCATCGACATCTACCGGCGGGCTTCGCGGATCCTGGCCTTACGCCCAGTCCGGCCGCGCAGGTAGTAGAGCTTGGCCCGGCGAATCCGGCCGCGCTTCTTGACAGTGATGGAGCTCACGTTGGGCGACTCCACCGGGAAAATGCGTTCGACCGCGATTCCGCCGGAAATCTTGCGCACCGTAACCGAAGCTTCATGACCCGTTCCCTGCCTGGCGATCACCGCGCCGATGAAATTCTGGATCCGGCTCTTGCCGGCTTCCTGGATCCGCACGGCCACGTTGATGGTGTCACCGATGTTGAAATCCGGGAGATCGTCCCGCAGGCCCTCGACCCGCATCTGCTCGACGATGTTCATCACTGCCTCCAATTAATGCCCGCCCGGGATCGTGTGCTCACTTGCGGCACTTGCCCGAAAGACCGGCGTTCCACTCGACTCGTTGCTATTCAGGTTCAGGCCCCGTTGTCGTCATCCGAATCCGCAAGGTCCGGCCGCCGAATGCGGGTCCTGTCTGCGGCCTGTTCGCGCCGCCATTTATCTATGTTGGCGTGATGCCCGGACAAAAGGACATCAGGCACTTCCAGTCCGCGATACTCCGGGGGCTTGGTGTACCACTGGCAATCCAGGCCGCCGCCCCTCGTATCGGTGAAGCTGTCGTTTCCCGCCGAATCACCGTTGTGCAGGACCCCTTCGATCCTGCGCACCAACGCGTCGGCGATCACCAGGGCGGGCAATTCCCCGCCCGAAAGGACATAGTCCCCGATGGACACCTCGCGCGTGACCACCAGTTCCCTCGCCCGCTCGTCGATGCCCTTGTAATGACCGCAGATCAGGATCAGTTCACCCTTCAACTGCAATTCATTGAGCAGGTCCAGGGTCATGACCTCGTCGAAGGTTTCACCCTGGGGCGTGGTCAGGATCACGGTCGCGTCGTCGTTCTGCCGAACCGACTCGACGGCTTCGACCACCGGGGGCGCCATCATGATCATGCCGGCCCCGCCGCCGTAGGCGGTATCATCGACGGTGCGGTGCTTGTCCACCGCGAAATCCCTGATGTCGACCACTTCGTACCGCACCAGGTCCTGCGTGGCCGCCCGTCCCGGGATGCTCGTCTCCAGAACGGTCCGGACCATGTCCGGAAAAAGGGTCAACACCTTGATGACCGGCGTATCAGCCTTTCTGGACATCAAGCAATCCTTCCGGAGGATCGATCACCAACGGGCCCTCGAGACCGTCGTCGGGCTGCAGGATCGGAACCACCGCCGGGATCAGGATCTCGGCGCCCCGCTCACCCGGGTCGGGAATCACCAGCAGATATCCGGCGCCGGTGAAACGCACTTCCTCGACCGTGCCCACGGCTTGCCCCGCGACGGTAACCACCTCGCGGTCCAGGTAACGGAAGGGAAGCCCCCCGGCCGGGCGCGGGAAATCGGGTTCCAGGTAGCTCTCGCGCCTGAAACCCAGCCGACGACCCACCAGGGCTTCGGCCGCGTTCCGATCGCCGGTTCCGCTGACCTTGACGGCCTCGCAACTGCCGGCCGGCCGGTGCCACTGCACCTCCACCGCGGTACCGTCGTCCCAGACGAGGTAGGGTCCCTCCAGCACGGCTTCGTGGAAGTTCAGCAGGGGGTAGAGCTTGACTTCACCCTTGAGCCCCAGTGCCTTGACCACCTCGCCGATGACAATGAACTGGTCCATGACCGGTTACTCGACGATTTCCAGGCCGATCCGCTGGTCGGTATGGGCGCTGACCGCGGTCAGGATCACCCGCATGGCCTGGGCGGTCTGACCGCCCTTGCCGATGACCTTGCCCAGATCGGCTTCATTGACCCTGACCTGGTAGATGTCCCGGTCCTGACGCCTGACGATATCGACGGTCACATCCTCGGGATGTGCCACCAGATTCACCACCAGATAGGAGATGAGTTCGAGCACCCTCTCCTGGCCGATGTTCAACAGGTCGTCCTCGACCTCGGTCGCATCCGCATCCGTCCGGATTTCCTCGTCGCCGGTGGTATTTTCTTCCTGACCGCTCACTTTTCTTCTTCCTTCTTCTCTTCCTCGGCCTCGGCCTCGGCGGCTTCAGGTTCGGCGGCTTCAGGCGCAGCTTCTGCCACGGCTTCTTCGGTGGCGGCCTCGGCGGGGGCCTCTTCGGCTGCGGCATCCTCGGCAGGAGCCTCTTCGGCTTCCGCTGCGGCTTCGGCTTCCTCGGCGGCCTTGGCTTCCGCTTCAGCAGCGGCTTCAGCGGCGGCTTCGGCATCCGCCTTGGCCTTGGCTTCGGCCTCGGCGGCAGCCTT
>JBDLKA010000038.1:0-29434 GCA_039714075.1 Candidatus Krumholzibacteriota bacterium
GCTGCTGGTGGTGGTGAGTCTGGCGTCGGCGGCGCCTTCTCGTGAACAGTTGGCGGGATTGACCTACGCCACGACCGAGCCGGGCGAGGTCTCGCGGCACCGGAGCCTGTTGCTGGGGCTGAGCCTGCTGGTGATTGCGGGGGTGGCGGTGACCTGGCTGGTGTTTCGGGGGTAGAGGTCGTTGAATTTTGATACGATAATCTGGGGGCAACCTCGGATTTTCGGTCAAATAGTCAAAACAAGAGATCCCTTAATTGCCGGAAACATCTCGAGTCACGATCTTCCAGGATCCCGGCTTCCATGTGCCCTCGATCACCGTGGTTTCCATCTCATCATCAAACATGAATTCGGTCACCCGGTACGCGCCGTCGCGGTACGCGTAACCATCGCCGTCATCTTCATACAAAAAGCCGACCGCCCGGCCATCCGGCCCGGGATTGACCAGCAGTTCCAGCTCGTCAAGCGGCCTCTCGCCGGACCATTGCATGATCGGCCCAAGCGGCAGAACAGCACCCTCGCGCAGATACAGATCGGGCAGATCCGGGTCATCCAGATCGCCGGGCACCAGGCCCACCTTCACCCACTTGCCCGCGGGGAAAACCGGTTCGGGTCTTGCCGTGCCCGGCCGCGTATTGCAGGCCACCAACAGGTTGTCGCCCAGTAGGAAGGAATCATCATGAGCACGCAGGACAGGATCCGCGGGGTCGGCGAAAAACAACGGCCGTACCGGGGGCAGACCCGTTTCGGCGGCCTCGCGCATCAACGAATACAGGTACGGCAGCAATCGATACCGCCGCTGCAGGGCCAGACGGCAGGTCTTTTCGACATCATCACCGAAAGACCACGGCTCCTTGTCGATGTTCCCCTTGCCCGTGTGCCCCCGGGCGAACGGCTGCAGCGCACCGATGCCCATCCAGCGGGCGAACATCTCCCCGGTGCCGGCCCCCACGAAGCCGCCGATATCCGGTCCCGACAGCGGCTGCCCGGACAGACCGAGGTTCAGCACCATGCTCACCGAATAGTCGAGATGGGCCCAGCTGGCGGTGTTGTCGCCGGTCCAGCAGGCCGCCCAGCGCTGGCCGCCCAGGTGGTTGGCCCGCGACAGGACGAAGGGCCGCTGGTTCGGGCGCGAACACTGCACGCCCTCCCAGGTGGCCCGGGCCATCAACATCCCGTACACGTTGTGGAATCTGGCGTGGGTGCCGGGACCGCCCAGTTCGGGGTCCGCGCGGTGGCGGTTGCTGCGGGGCATCGTCTTGGCGTCGACGTTGAAGACCGCCGGCTCGTTCATGTCGTTCCAGATGCCGTCGATGCCCAGCGACAGGAACTGCCCGTACAGCCCTCCCCACCACTCGCGGACCTGGGCCATCGTGAAATCGGGGAACACGCAGCGGCCCGGCCAGACCGACCCCACATAGGGCGCGCCGGCGGCGGTCTGCACCCAGGCGTCGATGGCGTCACCCGAATCGTACACGTGGTAACCCATCTCCTGCTTGATACCCGGGTCGATGATCGCCACCGTGTGAAAACCCTGGTCGTGCAGTTCCGCGTTCAGTCCCCGCATGTCGGGAAAACTCCAGTCATCGACCGTGAAGCAGCGGAATTCGTCCATGTAGTCGATGTCGAACCAGATCACGTCGCAGGGGATGTCCCGCTCGCGGAACCCCGCGGCGATCTCGCGCACCCGGTCGTCCGGGGTGTAGGAGTACCGGCACTGGTGATAACCCAGGGACCAGCGCGGCGGCAGGGGCATGGTGCCGGTCAGGCGTCCCAGTTCACGGACCACATCCTGCGGCGAGTCCCCTTCGATGATGATCACCGGAAAAGGGACGCCGTCCGCCTCGAAGCGGATACCCAGGGTCAAATCGATCACGCAGCGGTTGGGCGTGTCGGCGAGCACGCCGAAACTGGATCCGTCGGTCCGGACAGCCAGCACCCAGGGGTGCGACTGGTACAGGTTGGCCGCATTGCCGCCCCAGCCGTAGGCGTCGAAATTCCAGGCCACCGTGCGGGTGCCGTTGCGGCGCAGGGGGCCGGGCACCTCACCGGTGCCGTAGAGGTCGGTGCCGTCGCCGATGGCCAGGTAGACCGAAGTCCGCCCCTGGATCCGGGTGAATTCCGGTACGAGGGTCCATCCCGCCGGAACCGGGCCCAATGAGACCAGGGGAGCCACCAGACATAGCGACGGGAGAGCGCCGTCCCTTGCCTCGGCCGAAGCGTGGTAACGAACAACTCCTTCGCCCACACTTTCGCCCACGCTTTCGCCCACCTGGCCCAAGGCCGACGCGGGCAGGACGCCGACCACAAAGGTCAGGACCAGGGCCCACACCATCGACCCGCATATCCGCCGGTATTTTTTCATGCCGCCCTTTCTTTCCGGTCGTTACCCAAGCTATTCCCATCATTGTGGTATATAATGATGAATCGCACTAACATCCCCCGATCGGGTCCGAATTTAACGCTTCCGGGTTCAGGAGTATACATGGATGCTGGCACCAGTCTGGCTCATTACGAAATCGTTGCCCGGATCGGCGTCGGCGGCATGGGTGAAGTCTATCGGGCCCGTGACACCAAGCTCGACCGCGACGTGGCGGTAAAGATCCTGCCTGAAACCTTCACGGCCCAAACCGACCGTCACGCCCGCTTCCATCGCGAGGCCCAGGCCCTGGCCGCGTTTTCGCATCCCCACGTGGCGGGTATCCACAGCATCGAAGAGGACGGCGGCCAGCATTTTCTCGTGATGGAACTCGCCGAGGGCGAAGACCTGTCCCAGCGGTTGACCCGGGGCGCCATCGGTCAGAAAACCGCCCTGAAAATCGCCTGCCAGATCGCCCTCGCGCTCGAAGCCGCGCAGGAAAAGGGCATCGTCCACCGCGATCTGAAACCCGCCAACATCAAGGTCGACGACGAGGACCAGGTGAAGATACTGGACTTCGGTCTGGCCAAGATGGTCGCTGATGAAACGACCACCGGGACCGTGGCCCTGGGCGACTCGCCGACCCTCACCTCGAACATGACCCGCGAAGGCGTGATCCTGGGCACGGCCGCCTACATGAGCCCTGAACAGACCCGCGGCAAGGCGGTCGACAAGCGGACCGACATCTGGGCCTTCGGCTGCGTGTTGTTCGAGATGCTCACCGGCCGGCCGGCCTTTCCCGGGGAAACCATTTCCGATATCCTGGCGGGCATCATCAAGTCCGAGCCCGAGTGGGACCGGCTGCCGGGCGACCTGCATCCATCGGTCACCATGCTGTTGCAGCGCTGTCTGAAGAAGAAACCGCGCCAGCGACTGCACGACATCGCCGACGCGCGCATCGTCCTGGACGACGTGATGAGCGGCTCCGATTCGGGCATCATCACTTTGGCGGAAATCGAGTCACGTGCGGCAGGCCGGAAAGGCATCCCGCTTTGGGTGGGCATCGTCGGGGTGCTGGCGATCGCCGGCCTGGCGGCCAAACTCTGGCTGGGCCCGGCGGAGGTGGTCGATCCACCCGTGCGCCTGACGAACCTGACCTTCAGCGGCGGGGACTGGGCCCCCACCGCCTCAGCCGACGGCGAACTGGTGGCCTTCACCTCCAACCGCGACGGCATCCCCCGCATCTGGCTGAAACAGCTGGCCAGCGGCAGCGAGGTGCCGATCACCGACGGCTCGGACGACCTGCCGCGTTTTTCGCCCGACGGGTCGCAGATCCTCTTCGTCCGCGACGTGGACAACATGCGCCACCTGTACCGTACCGCCGTGCTGGGCGGACAGATCCGCAAGATCATGAACAACGTCACCGAGGCCGACTGGTCGCCCGATGGTTCGCAGGTGGCCTTCCTGCGCATATCGGAACAGGCAACCAGAAACGAGTTTTCCCTGGGCATCGCCGATGTGCAAACCGGCGAAGAGAGGATTCTGACCACGGTCTCCAACCGCTTGTGCTACGGAATCCGCTGGTCTCCCGACGGCCGCCGCCTCGTCATGACTGAAAACGCGCTCAGCGGCACCCTGGTGGCCGCCGGTCAACTGGACCTGGTCGACGTGGAAACCGGAGAGATCAGGCAGTTGCCCGTCACCGGCCAGTCCGGTTCGTTCACCGCCGCCCATTGGGCGCCCGACGGAAAGTCCTTCCTGGTCGGCAAGACGCAGGAACTGCTTTCACACATCACCGGCCGGCCGGGGTTGTTCATGGAATATTTCCTGGAAACCGAAACGCACCGGCCACTGTTCTGGGCCAATTTCCGCATTCCGCAGGGAGGGTGGGGGTTTTCGACCATCGCGGTGCTGAGCGACCGACAGTTGGTCCTGGACCGGTTCACCCGGAATGCCATCCTGCAGGAATTCCCCTGGCCCGGCACTGGCGACAGGGATGCGTCCAGGGTCCTGACCACCAGCATGGGATTCGATCGTCAGCCCGTCTATTCCCCCGACGGCCGGGAGGTGCTGTTCTCCTCGAACCGGAGCGGGAACACCGACCTGTGGTCCGTCGAATTGGCGACGGGCAAAATGAGACAGTTGACGGATGATCCGGCCCACGACTGGGATCCCGCCTTCTCTCCGGACGGCCAATACATCCTGTGGAGTTCCAGCCGCACCGGACCGCTGGAGATCTGGATGGCGAACCGCGACGGCAGCGGGGCGCGGCAGATTTCACGGGACGGCGAAGATGCTGAAAACCCGACCATGACCCCCGACGGGCAGTGGATCGTCTACGCCAGTGCCAACGATGCCAACCTGGGCCTGTGGAAAATCAGGCCCGACGGTTCCGACGCCGTCCAGATCCACCAAGGCAGCGACCTCATTCCCGAGGTCTCCCCCGATGGCCGCTACGCCCTGTTTTCCATCATCCGCAGCCTGGATTTCGTGATCGAGGTTGTTGACGTGACCAGCGGGGAAACCGTCCCTTTCGCTATTGAACTCAAGCTGTCCCAGCGAAACCAGGACGTGGTCTACGGTCGCGCCCGCTGGACGCCCGACGGCAGCGGCATAGTCTATATAGGCCAGGGCACCGATGGCACCAGTGGAATCTACGTACAGGATTTCATTCCCGGCCAGGATACCGGAAACACACGCCGACCGGTGGCCGGGTTTTCGGGCCTTTATTCCAGTGAATCCCTGGGTGTGTCGCCGGACGGCAAAAACCTGGTTGTTTCGACGATCTACAACCGCCAGACCCTGCAAATGGCCGATTTGCTGGACCTGGAGAACTGGCGTTAGGCATCCTCGGCTTTTCCCCGACGAATCCTCTCGAAAAATTGCAGTCGGCATGGGTCCATGCTGTGCGTTCCGCACTATCCGAGGAATAATTGGCAACATTTGGCAATGGAAAGTCCCGCTGTGGATGGCAGTGTGGAAATTTACCCACCAAATTTCCGATCACCGGCGGGGAGGAACGATAGGGAACCATAAGGAACAACAAGGAATCACGAGGAAGGTCCGGAAATCCTGCGCCCGGTTTTTTTGAGGATATTCAAAGCCCAATCCCATCCGGATGATCCTGCCTCAAAGCAACCTCCGATGGCCATTAACTTATTATTTTAGAACACTTTCACAATCCAAAACGCCTCCCCCGCACGTACAACGCCGATACTTAGTGGCACGCAAATTGATCTTAAGGGCCCGAAGATTCCCCAGGGTTTCCGGACCCTCGTTGTCTTCGGCTGGGCTGGATATCGTTACCGGCCCGATCCGAGCTTGATTCAACCGGAAGGGAAGCGCCGTGAGGTCGCTAAAATACAAATTCATCATCTTATTGAGCATGGGGCTTGTCGGCATGCTGATGGTACCAACCATTGCGGCCGCCGGTCCCTATACCCAACTCCAGGTCCTGCTTCCGGGTGAAACCCCGGCACCGGGCACCCCCAGCGGAAAGACAGGGGTTCCCCTGTCCCAGACCGTGGGCGAATCCTTCACGTTCCGTGTGCGGGCCGTGGACGACCAGTGGAACCTCGTTACGAGCATCACGGACGTGATCAGTTTCGAATCCTCCGATGCGGTCGCCACCCTGCCTCCGAACACCTCCCTGGTCGGGGGGGAATCCTCCCTGTCGGCCACCTTCAACGCGGCCGGATCGTTCACCATTTCGGCGGACGACCAGACGGACCCCACCATTCCGGTGGGGACCTCCAGCGCCGCCCAGGTGCAGGTCCTGCAGGGTTTCGTTTTCCAGAACATCACCCAGAAGCATACGGACGCGGGGGTGCCGTTCGGGACCTCCATCTCCGCGGTGGATCCGGGCGGAAATCCCGTCACCGGATTCAACGGGACGGTCCGGCTCCAGGAGCTGACCAGCTTCGGCGTCGGACGGATCGAACCGGAGACCGTGACCCTTTCGAACGGTTTCTGGTCCGGCAACGTCACGGTGTACAGGGCGGACGAGACCAACATCAGCAGCGGCAACGTCAACATGTACGTTTTCCTGGATATCGATCCGGCCAAGAACGGTACCAGTAATCCCTTCGTGGTGCATCCCGGTCCCCTGGCGCGCGTTCAGATCGTCGTGCCGGGCCAGGATCCTCTTCCGGGCAGCGCTTCGGGCGTGACCGGTACGCCGGCCACCCAGAGCGCCATCCAGGACTTCACCGTGGATATCTTCGCCACGGACAACTGGTGGAACCCGCTGCCGAGCGCGGACAACATCCGCATCACCTCGAGCGACGCGGCCGCCAGCACACCTGTTACCTCCACGCTCACCGACGGCCACGTTGCGGTGAACCTGCACCTGGCCACTTTCGGGGCGCAGACCCTCACGGTGGAGGACATGTCCAACGGTTCGGTCCAGGGCATGACCAGCGATCCGATCCAGGTCATCCCGGCCGGCGCCCATCATTTCGAGGTCGACGCCATCGCCGGTCCGGTGACCGCCGGTGACCCCGCCATGGTGACCATTCGCGCCACCGACGCAGGCGGCAACACCCTGCCGGACTTCGACGGTAACGCCATCCTGGCGGCCAACACCGGACCGGGCAGCATCAGTCCCGAAGCGCTCACCTTCAGTTCCGGTGTCTGGACGGGTGAGATCACCTTCCGCGGTGCGGGCAACGCCGTCCAGTTCACCTGTTCGGATTACGCCACGCCGCCCCACCTGGGAACCAGTAATTCCTTCGTCGTCAATCCCGCGGCCTATACCGGCATGCAGGTTCTTCTGCCCGGCCAGGATCCCCGCGGCGGGACGGAAATCGGCTATACGGGTAATCCCGACGTCCAGGCGGCCGGCACCGGGTTTGAAATCCGGGTCCGCGCGGTCGACCAGTACTTCAACCGGGTTCCCGGCATCGGCAGCATGTTCGCCCTGACTTCGACGGACGAGAACATGCTGTTCCCGGCCGGTCTGGCTCTGACCAACGGCGAAGCCCTGGTTACGGTGACCCTGTACCGGTCCGGGATGCAGACCATTTCCGCCGCCGACTCGGATTCCGCCGGCATCGAACCGGCCACGTCCAGCGAAGTCGAAGTGACGGCCGGGACGTATACCAACATGCTCATCCTGGCTCCCGGTGAAGAACTTTCCCCCGGGGCCGAAAACGGACGGAGCGGAACTCCGACCGACCAGTCGATCAACTATGCCTTTACCGTCACGGTCTACGCCACCGACACGTGGTTCAACCCCGTCGGCGGCGTCACGGACATGGTGACGATCACCTCGGGCGATCCCATGGCCGAACTTCCGGCCGACGGGCCCATGGTCGACGGTATTGCGGACTTCAGCATCCGCCTGTCCACCGGTGGTTTCCAGCAGATCACCGCGTCGAACGTCACCCAGCCCGCCATGGTGCCCAGCACCACCGAGGTGAAGATGATCTCCAGCGGTTTCCACCTGGAGGCCGAGATCACACCCACCACGGTCCGGGCGGGAGATACTTTCGACCTGACGGTCAAGGTGACCAACGACGCCGGCAGCGTCATCCAGGAAATCAATTCCTCGGTGACGGTCGAAGTGCAGAACGCCTCGACCCAGGATCCTGGTCTGGGCACCCTGGCCAACACCAGTTTCCAGTTGTTGCAGGGACAGCGCACGATCGCCGAGACCTACACATACGCCGAGAACATCATCCTGGTGATCACCGATGACGGGGGCAACCTGCCGGCCCGGACCGAGGTTCTCACGGTCGTGCCCGGCGCGCCTACGGCCCTCCTGCTGAGCAGCAATCCGACCTGGGTCAAGGGTAACAAGACCGCCCAGGTGACGGCACGCGTGGAGGACGACTACCACAACGGTGTTCCGGCCCAGACGGTCGAGTTCACCCTGCTGACCAGTCTGGGTGTGCTCACGCCTGTCGGCGAACCGACCGACTCGAACGGCGAAACCATGGCTGAATACCTGAGTCCGCGTGAGCCCGGTATCGACACCGTGCTCGCCGTGTCCGGGGCCCTGAGCGATACCCTGTATATCGAAACCGCTCTGGTGGACCCCGACGCGCCTGACGGTTCTTTGACCAATTACCCCAACCCGTTCCACCCGGACGAGACGCCGACCACCATCTCCTACAAGCTCAAGGACAACGCGTCGGTCCGCATGCGGATCTACACCCTGAGTGGCGGCCTTGTTCTGGACACCCAGTTCGCCTCCGGCGACGAGGGCGGCAGGGCCGGGGACAACTTTGTGACCTGGGACGGCCGCAACGGCAACAACGAAAACGTCGCCAGCGGCGGATACATCCTTTTCATCGAAGCCGAAGGCAACGGTGCCACCATGCACGTCATGCGCCGTAAAATCGGCGTTGTTTGGTAGAGGCCAGGAGGCGTCATGTTTTACAGCAACAACAAAATGGACATTAAGTCGGCCCTGATCACCTTCCTGGTGGTCGGTTTGGCCCTGACGATTCCCTGCGGAGCGGGGGCCCAGGACGCGAACAACGGCGTACCTGGTGACTGGCTCTCGCGCTACGCCAGCCCGCGCGCTACCGGTTTGGGCGGCGCCATGGTCGCGGTCGGGGACGAACCCTCGGCTGCCCTGTGGAACCCCGCCGGCATTTCCTGGCTGCGCCAGAATGAGTTGCAGGTGGGCAGCGTCCGGCTGTTCGACGATACCTCGATCAACAGTCTGGGTTTCGCCAGGCCTTCGAGCCGGATGCCGAGCCTGGCCTTCAACCTGCTCAGCCTGAAGTCCGGTGAGTTCGAACGAACCAACGAGCTGAACGAGTCCCTGGGCACCTTCGATGAAGGGGACCTCGTAATGGCCCTGACCGTCGCCCAGGCTCTGACACCCCGGTGGTCGGTCGGCGCCAACCTCAAGCTGGCCAAGCAGACCGTCGAGGATTTCAGCGGCAGCGGCATGGGCTTCGACCTCGGTATCATGGGGCAGGTGACCGGTGGATTGATGATCGGCGCATCCGCTCTCAATCTCGGCGGCCCCAAGATCACCCTGCGGGAAAAGGAAGAGTCCTACGCGAACGAATATCGCGGCGGCCTGGCCCTCACCATGCTCGAGGGCCGCAGCCTGACCTCGGTGGAGATGGTCCACCGCGACGGCCCGGGCACCCAGCCCAGGGTCGGTACCGAATTCTGGATCCAGTCCCTGGCCCTGCGTGTCGGGTACTACATCGAAGACATTGCCGCGGGTTTCAGTTACCGCTTCCGCAATGGGCTCCAGTTCGATTACGGCATGGCTGACCACGAGTTGGGTATGACCCATCGATTCGGACTTAACTACCGTTTCGGCGGATACTACGCGGATTCGAATGCCAATCCCGAGATCTTCTCCCCGACCGGCCAGAACCCGGTGACCAAGTTCCTGCTGGCATCCCAGACCAAGGCCGACGCCAAGGACTGGCAGCTGACCATCTGGGACAAGTCCGGCCAGGTCGTCCGCAGCTACGCGGGCCAGGGCAATCCGCCCGCCCACGTGATCTGGGACGGCAAGGGCGAGACCGGTATGCCGCTGCCGGACGGAAAATACCGCTACCAGCTGCGCGTGACCGACCTCGATGGACGGATCATGGAAGGTCTGGAGCGCACAGTGGAAATCAGCACCGGCGGTCCCAGCGGATCGATCGGTGTCCAGTAGGCAACCCGGATAAACCCGGGTAAGGAGACAAGAAGATGTTGCGCATAGAGTTCAAATCCATCGTTTCTGTCTGGCTTGGAGCCATGGTGGCGGCTGTCCTGCTGTCGCCGGCTCCGGTCCGGGCCGAAACCGAGGAAGTGGAAGCGGAAGCGGAAGCGGAAGCGAAACCCGTGGCCACCCTGACCAGTCTGGGTCTGGAACTGGAGACGATCCGCTTCGCGGCCTCGATGGGTGACCAGGCGGCAGCCGAGGCGCTGGCCCGCACCTATTCCGGCCTGGACGGTGATCTGATTCCCGAGGGGGCCGAGGCCGCGGCCGCCCTCCTCTGGGGCCGGATCAACCAGGAAAGAGGAACGTACGGGAAAGCTTCATCCGCCTATGCCGAAGCCGCAGACAAGGCCTCGGACCGGGGTTTGCGAGCCGCCGCCGAGTTCCTGGAAATCGCCTCCCGGGAGGCCGAGGGAAAGGATGAAGAGGCCGCGAAATCGTGGTTCAAGTGGATGGGTGAATACCCGGACCACGCCCTGGCCCCCGACGCCCGCCTGCATCTGGCCTGGAACCGGTTGCGCAGGGGCGAGGTGTCAGCGGCCGCGGGCGACCTGATCAACCTCAGGGAAAACAACCCCTGGCTGGGCGAGGACCCGCGCCACTTCATCGGCCTGGCGACCTCGCACTACCTGTTGGGTGAATACGACCAGGCCCTGGCCATCGTCAGGGACCGGTCGCAGGATCCCGAGGCCATCTATCTCCGCGCCCTGATCCACCAGACCCAGGGCAACAACCTGAAGGCCGCCGCGGCCTTTCAGGAGGTTTCGGACCGCTTCGGGCACTCCCCGCTGCACGACATCGCACTGCTGGCCAAGGCGAACACCTTCCTGGCCAGCCAGGCCTACCGGAGCGCGGCCGAGGAATTCGGCCGGGTTACGGAACGCGCCTCGGACCCGGCCGTGGTCGCCGAAGCGGGATTGCGTCGGGCCGCATCCGTCTTCATGTACGGCGACCTGCCGACCGCCGAAGTCCTGCTTCGGGAAGTCGTCGCCGCCAACACCGCTTCGGACGTCGGCGCCCGCGCCCAGTTCCTCCTCGGCGAGGTCATGGTCGCGGCGGACGATTACGACGCGGCCATCCTGGAATACAACCGCGTCCTGACTTCCTATTTCGACCAGGGAGTGGCGGCCAGCGCCCAGTATCGTCTCGGACGCTGCTTCGACGCCCTCGATCGACCCTTCGACGCGACCAGCGCCTACCAGGCCGTCGTCTCGGGCTACCCTCTGGAACCCGAAGCCCCCGCCGCTGCTTATCTGGCCGGCGCCGGGCTGTTGTCCATGGGCAAACCCCGGCTGGCCGTACCGTATTTCCAGCTGGTCCTGGACCGCTACGCCAGCAACGAGGACAGCGACGGCACGATCGTATTCGCTTCCGCCGAGCACCAGGAACTGGCCGAGGCCTCCCTGTGCCTGCTGGAATGGTCCTATCACCAGACCAATGACCTGGGGCAGTTGACGGGCGCGCCGCACCTGATGCTCCAGAAGACCCCGCCCAGCCAGTCGACCTGGCGGGCCTATGCCCTCTTGATCGATGCCGACGCCCTGGCCGCCCAGGGTCAGCATCAGAAAGCCCGCGAAAGCCTGGAAAATCTTTTCCGGGAATTTCCCGAACACCCCTCCTCGCCGTCGGCCAAACAGCTGCTGGCCTGGACCTACGCCCAGCAGGGTGAGGAAGACCTGGCCATCCAAACCTCCGAGGACATGCTGGCCAGCGGGATGACCACGGGCGACCCCGAACAGCTGGCCGGCGCCTTCCTGAACGTGGCGCACGTCCGGTTCAATCAGGGCCGGTACGACGAGGCCGCGTCCGCCTACGAGGAATTCCTGACCCGTTATCCGTCCCACGAGCACCGGAATCTCGCTCTGTACCAGGCCGGGTTGAGCTACCTCCGCCTGGACCGTGCCGGAGATGCGGTCGATCGCTGGGAAACCATCGTCAGGACCGAACCCGATATCGAAATCGCCGAGAAAGCCTGGGCCAGGGCGGGCGACCTGTATTTCCAGGCCGATGAGTACGTCGAGGCCCAGCGCTGCTATCAGGGGTTGCTGGAAAACTTCGCCGGCAGTTCCGCCTCGGCCCTCGGCCTGCTGAGGATCGCGCAGTGTGATTACAACGCCGGTCGGGATGCCGAAGCCCTGGCCGGGTATTCCGAGCTGGTCGGCACTTATCCCGACAGTCCCATGGCCCGGGAAGCGGAACGGGGCATCGAGATGGCCCTGTACCGTCTGGGCCAGAACGCCGAGGGCGTGGACCAGCTGGCGCAACTGGTGGAGCTCTACCCCACCAGTTCCTTCGCCGCGGACGCCCAGTTCCAGATCGCCAAGAAGTTGTACGAGCAGGAACGCTATCTCGACGCCGCCGACGAGTTCCGGCGCGTCGTCAGCCAGTTCCCCGGCTACTCGGCCGCGGACAGGGCCCAGTTCCTGATGGGCGACGCCTACGCCATGGCCGAGAACGACGACCAGGCCCAGCAGGCGTTCGAGCAGTTCCTGGTCTTCTTCGGTGAAAGCGGTCTGCGCACCACCGTCCGGTTCCGCCTGGGAATGAACTATTTCCAACAGGCCGAGTATTTCCGGGCGGCCACGAATTTCACGGACGTTCTCGAGAAGGATCCCGAGGGCGACATGGCCAAGGCGTCACTATACAACCTGGCCCTGTGCCGGCGGTTGATGGGCAGCCACGCCGAAGCCGCGGTTGAATTCGCGCGGTACCGGGAACGGTACGCGGGCGACGAACGGGCGGCCGAGGTGGCCTTCCAGCTGGGCGACATCCACGATCTCGCCGGCCGGACCGACGAAGCCGTCACGGAGCTGGAGAAGGCTCTTGCCGCCGGACCGGGCTCCGACCTCAAAACCGAGATCCATTATCGGCTGGGCGCCTGCAAGGAAAAGCTCGCCGATCGGACCGGGGCCCTGGCGGCCTACGCGAAGGCCGCGGCCAGCAAACGGAAATCCGATCCCTTCAGGCTGTCGGCCATCGCGCGCAGCGCCGGTCTCTACGAAGAGGCCGAGCAATATCCCCAGGCCCTGGAAGCCTACCGGGATCTGATGGACAACTCCGAGGATCCGGAACTTGTCGCCGCGGCGACCGGCCGGGCCTCGGAACTGGAAGCGGTAATCAAGTAGCGTCGAAACTTCGGGTCATTCATATAAGGAGTGCGACATGTTCGTCGAGTTCGATTGGATGGGAGCCATGACCGAGAGTCCCATATTGATGGTGCTTTTCGGCTGCAGTGTGATCACCTTCGGGATTGCTCTCGAGCGCCTGTATTATTTCCGCAAGCGCGCGGGTAATGCCGACCTGGTCCTGGTGGAGGCCCTCGAGGCCCTGCGCAAGGGCCAAGTCAGCGAAGCCATTGCCCATTGCCGGAAAAGCAAGCATCCGGTCGGGACGGTTGCGGCCCAGACCATGGAATGCCAGCTGTCCCGCCCCGCGGACACGGAAGAGACCATGCAGGTGGCGCTCAGCCAGCAGAAGATGCTGCTCGAGCGCAGCACCGGAACCCTGGGCACCATGGCGGCGATCGCGCCGTTGATCGGGCTGCTCGGAACGGTCTGGGGCATCATGCGGGCCTTCCATAGCATGGCCCTGACCGGTTCGGCCGCACCCTCGGTCGTGGCCGCCGGTGTGGCGGAAGCCCTGGTCACCACGGCCGCCGGCCTGGTCATCGCGGTTCCGGCCGTGCTTCTGTTCAACCATTTCACCCGCCGGGTGAACATCATGCTGACCGTTTCGGAAAACCATTCCCGCAGCCTGCGGATCGCACTGATCGAAGCCGTGGCGGCCGATTCCGGTCCTTCAGCCAAATCCGGCAGAAGGTCCTCGGGGATGGATTCCGAACTCCGCAAACAGGAACCGGTGTCCCGGGAACCGGTCGGCAGCCTGGTCTGAAGGAGCACGCATGCGTTGGAACCGTGAACAGGACAGCAACGATTCGATGTCGGACGTCAACATGACGCCGCTGATCGACGTGTCCCTGGTGCTGGTGGTCATTCTGCTGCTGGCCACGCCGCTGGCCTTCGAATCCAGTTTCGGGGTCAGAAAGACCTCGGACTCGGCCCGCAAGGCCAGCAACGTGGAAAAAGAAGCGAGGATCGAGCTGGCCATAGAATCCGACAGCTCGGTTCGGGTGAACCGGACCGCGGTCATGATCGATGACCTGGGCAAGACCCTGGTCCCCCTTCTCGCCGAGAGCACGTCCAGGGACGTTACCGTCACCTGCGGCGACGAGGTGGCCCACGGCACCTTCGTCCATGTGCTGGACGTTACGAAACTGAGCGGGGCGAAGGAAATCGCCATCGCCGGGAGCTGATATGCGCACACCCTTGGTAAACCGGACCCCGACGATGACCAAGATCAACGTCACGCCCATTATTGACGTGGCCCTGGTGCTGGTCATCATCCTGCTGATCACCGCGCCCATGCTCTCGGTCGCCGACCTCGAGGTCGAGCTGCCGAGCGCCCATTCGCGCGATGTCGAGGATCAGGGGTTCATCAGCATCACCCTGAGTCATTCCGGCGAGATCGCCGTGGATGAACAGGTACTGGCGGGTATCGGGCAGATCCGGTCAGCGCTGCGGACGCGGATCGCGGAGCAGGAAAGCGATAAGGCCATGGTCGTCGTGCGCGCCGATTCCGGCCTGCCCCATTCCCTGATCCGCCAGGTCCTCGATGAAGCCCGCCGCGGCGGTGCGAAACAATTGGGCATCGCGACCCGCCAGAAGGGAGGCGGAAGCTCGTGAGCACCATCACCCTCAACCATGAAATAACCGCCAGCAAGGAACGAATCCAGCGGACCCTGACGATCAGTCTCCTGGTTCATCTGGTTCTGTTCGCCCTGCTGATCCTGCGGAACGAAATCCTCCCGGAACCGGAGGGGATCGTGGAAATCGCCTGGCTGGATCCTGATCCGGCCCCCGCCCCTCCGGCCCCTGTTCCGGTCCAGGCGAAGCCCGTACCCGTAGCGGCGAAAACACCCGTGGCGCCCTCCCCGACGGAGGAGAAGTTCGAGCGCCGGCTGGAAAGAGCCGTCGTCGAGCCGACGCCCCAGGAACAGACCGCCAACCGTGACCGGATCAAGGAAAGGGTCGCCGCCCTGTCCGCCACGACTTTGCCCAACAGCGCCCTGACTGCTGGCCCGCGATCGTCCAATTCGCTGTTGCAGGCCGCCCCGTCCGCGGTGCCGGACCCCGGTCCGAACACCCCCGCGGTCGATCTGAAGCGGCAGACGAGTTCCCGACCACAGCCCGCGCCCCTGAAACGGGGTCCTGTGACGACGAAGCGGTCTGCTCCCGCCCTGGCCACGGTCCCGCGGGAAAAGCCCACCGCCTCGGCGGCGGCCCCCAACATGGACGCGGTGGCCCGGCGCACCCTGGAAGGAGCCGAGCTGGCTGGTGAAATCGCCAACCGTCCGGTGGTCCGGCACACGATGCCGGCCTATCCGGAATGGGCCAAGAGCCAGGCGGTCGAGGCCACGGTGACTTTGTATTTCGTCGTTCTGCCGGACGGCCGGGTGAAGGAAAACATCCAGATCCAGAAGACCGCCGGTTTTTCCGATTTCGACAACAGCGCCATCGAGGCTCTTGCCCAGTGGCGCTTCCAGGCCCTGTCCGGAGGGGCGTCCCAGGAGCAATGGGGCACCATCACCTTCCGGTTCCGGCTGCGAAACTAGTCCAACCCACCGAAGGGACCAGGAGTGGCATCATGAAGACACGCGAGTTCACACCATATCAAGCCATCAGCCGTCCGGCGATTTGCCTGGCTGTGGCCCTGGCTTTGGCGGCCGGCCCCGGTCTGGCGAACGAAACGACGGCCCCGGAAGCTTCCGCCGATTCGAGCATGGCCCTTGAAGGCGGACAGGACGGAACGGTGTTCAAAAGCCTGACCATCGAGGGGGAAAACCGGGTCAAGATAACCTTCGAGCGGCCCAATCTGGCCCTCGATATCGACCCGTCGCTGGCTCCCGGCCTGGCCTTGGGGAATTCCATGGACGTGCTGAATCGCACGATTACCGATCTGGATACCCCGCTGCTGGAGACCTCTCCGCACTTCCGGTCTCCCCACCAGGTCCGTCCCTGGCTGACCGCCTATGAAACCGGACCGGTGGCGACCTTCAAATTCGACCTGGAAAGCGTCCATCGCTGGACCCTGCTGGTAGTGGATTCCCGGGGCCAGGAAATCACCCAGTTCCAGGGAAAAAAGAACCCCCCGCGGGAGATTCCCTGGGACGGCCGCGGCCAGGACGGTTCGCCGGCCAAACCGGGCCTGACCTATTCCTATGTCCTGGAAGCCTTCGACAAGGCGGGCAACCGGCGGCGTTTCGTCGGTGAAGGATTCCAGTTGCAGGCCTATCGCAGGGACCATGACGGGGGCCAGGAATTCATGATCTCCGGAGCCCAATGGAAAAAGGCCGCGGCGCAGACCCGTCCTGTTCCCTCGGCTTACCTTCTGGAAACCGCCAGTTGGATCAACCTGAAGACCGGCACCGGAGATCCGGTCCTGATCAGGGCAACCGCGGGAACCTATGCCGAGGCTCAGGCTCTGGGCGACGCGGTGGCCAAGGAACTCAGACCCCTGATCCCGGGTGACGAAGTCCGGGTTGCGGTATCCGCCGTTGCCGAGCCGGGGGCGCCCGGTGAGGGCATCCTGCACATCCTGGCCGGAAGCCCGGCCGAAACGGAATAGTCCAAACCAACCTGATAGGAATAAGGGCCCCGGGAAAACCCGGGGCCCTTCTTGTCATTTATCGTCAGTAACGGTCTACTTCAGCAGCAGCAACGGCTGCGAATCGCCCTGGCCCGATCCCGCGCCCAGGACCCGGCAGAAATAGGCTCCGCTGGGCACCCGGCTCCCCGCATTCCCCACTCCGTTCCACTGCACCCGATGGTCGCCCGCGGTGCGGTCTTCGTTCAGCAGGGTGCGGACCAGCTTGCCGTCGACGGCAAAGATCTCGACCCGGATCGGACCCGAGCGGGTCAGGGAAAAGTCGATGGTGGTCGTCGGATTGAAGGGATTCGGATAGATGCTGGCGATGCTCACCACCGGACCGGCCGTCGGCAGGCCGTCCTCCACGCCGCTGATGACGCCCTGGAAAATAAAGGCCACGAATTCGGGGTGGTCAATGAACGGGTTCCGGTTGCCCTGGTAGGCGTGGACGATGTCGTTGCGGTTGCGCTCCCGGTCATCCACCGGATCTTCGTTGTGCCACTGGATCAGGGTCTGCAACAGGCCCATGTAGCCCACCGAGGCGTTGCCGCTGGTGACCAGGATCAGGCTGGGGTTGTCGGTCAGGATCAGATCGGGTTCGGCGCCCGCGTCACCCGCATACCGGACATCCGCGTAGAACTGGGCCCGGGCCACGTCGCCGCGGCGGCTGCTCCAGGTTTCCCACGCCACGGTGTTCCGGTAGTTGGTGCCCGACTGCCCGTTGTAGTTGTCCGTCGGGTAACTGGAGCACCCGGAGACGCAATCGTCATAATAATTGTTGCTGCGGGAGCTGTTGTAGCCGTCGTCGCACAGCATCAGCATATGACAGTCCGAATAGGCCAGGTTGGTCGATCCGTCATCGGGGAAACCGTAGCTCTTGGGCCAGGTGTGCTCCCGGTTGTATTCGTTGTTGCCCGCGCCGTATTTCTGGAAGGTGCGGTTCCGGTACACATCGATGATCCGGCCGGAATCGTTGGGATCCTCGTCGGCCAGTTCCAGCACGTTCCAGGTGTCGGTGGCGGAAGACGTATAGGGAATCTTCGTATGCCCGTCGATGATGTTGTGCACGGTGGCCCGTACGGTCGCGGGGCTGGTGTAGTCGACCGTGTCGTAATAACCGGCAGGAGGGTCGGCAATGGCGCCGGTGAAAGCGAAAGCCACTGCCAGAAACACACATACACGGGCCGAAGCCTTGTCCAAGAGCGATGATTTGGTCAGCGTCAGCACCGGAATCCCCTGTCCTTTTTGAGTGTCCTCTTACCTGTTCCAAGCCCCGTCTTACAATAGGTCAATAATAACAGGTCAGGCCTCATATTCAAAATAGAGAACCCCGCCTCCCGAAGAAAGCGGGGCTTCCCACTGAATATGATTGCGATCTACCGCAGCAGAGCCTTCACCGAACCCCAGGACATTTCCTCAACGTCCACAATGGGTTCTTCGGGTTCGCACTTGCCGTCCCACTGCTCGTCGTAACCGGGTTCGATAACGGTCGAGCGAGCGCTGATACCCGTCAGGAAAGGCCAACCCAACTGGTCCACCGGGGCGATGTCGTCCAGGTGGGTGCCGCCGACCCAGTCCACCCAGCCCGCGGCCGAGCCGAGGGTGGCGGTGAACATGGTGCGGTTCAGCGTGGTGATGGTGCCGATCAGGATGGCCGTTCCGTCACTGAAAGTGGCCGGATTGGCATAATCGGCGGCCGTACCATTGTCCTCGAAGATGGTCAGCGTGCCGTTGGCGTAGTTCTGGGGGCTCGCCGACGTACCGTCTCCCGAGATCAACTGCAGGTTCGTGATCACCATGGTGTATTCATAATTCGCGAAATCCAACGGGATGGGGGTGGTCCCGGGAGCTGGATCATTCACGATACTGTCCATGTTCAGCATGCCCCCGGGGATCCCGGGAACCACTGCCTGTCCAAGAAAGTCGAAGAGCTGCTGTGCAGAAGCAGGAACTGCGACGAGAAGCAGCGCCAGCAGCAGCAGGGTTATCCGTGTCCTCATGTTACATCCTCCAAAGTTGAAAAGACGCCCTAGGCGCCCAGAATCCTAGTTGAAAAGGGCCTTCACGGAACCCCAGCTGGTGTTTTCCGTGGAAACGGCTTCCTCGATTTCAAAGACCCCGTCAACCTGAAGGTCGTAGCCGTCGGGAATCTGTGCGCCCGTGTCCGGGGTAAAGTTGCCACCCCAGGTGTAGACGCAACCGGTGCAGACATCATCGATCATGGTCCCGCCGAGACCGTCGAGCGTGCCCTCGTAGGAGCCATAGCCGGCGGCGTCCAGGAACACCGTCATGCTGTTGAAGGACCCCTGGAAATACAGGATGCCGTCAACGAAGGTGCTCGGTGAGGTGGGATTTGGAGGAGCAATGCCCCAGTCGGCGTTCATCGCGCCATCCCGATAGATTTCGAGATAGCCGCCGGTGTAGTTGATCATCACCGTGCCGCCCCCGATGGGGACCTCTCCGGTGCTGACCAGGTCGTACATGTAGAAGGTGAG
Organism: Candidatus Krumholzibacteriota bacterium; assembly: GCA_039714075.1. Classification (GTDB taxonomy): domain Bacteria; phylum Krumholzibacteriota; class Krumholzibacteriia; order LZORAL124-64-63; family LZORAL124-64-63; genus JAGLCY01. The sequence goes on from JBDLKA010000038.1 coordinate 19,238, forward strand.
CTCTTCAACGCCGAAATCGACCCCGAAAACAGGGTCGGCGGCAACACCAACGCCGGTGAAAATCATGGTGTCCCCGGGATTGCTGGGAGGGAATCCCCCCGTCTCCCATGCATACCCATAATAATCGATGGCGGAAGCCTGACCGAAAGCCGGCATCGCAAATGCGACCACCAGCGCCAAGGCCATGAACGGTATCGTTTTTTTCATCATGAACCCCCAAACTGTTTTCCCAACCAACCATGAGGAAATTACTTCCTCGCAGCCTCCCTGCACAAAATGGGCGATACCAGAGAGAACCATTACTAATAGCCACCAATGCATGGAATAAATTTCTGCACGGTCACGAGAGGTGGATGCAGGTTTCATTCGATGCATACTATCTGGGCGAACTGTACCATATAATTCCCCAAAATTCCGCCCCTTCCCGGAGGATTTTTCCAGAAAAACGGATGATGTTGAAATACAATCACTTAACTGGACGAATAAAATCGGGGTTTTCCCCTGGTCCAACCGATAAACATTCCCGGAAAGGGAGAGTATTTTACTGGGAATACTTCCTGAGACCATGTCCCTAGATCTTGATGAATATCTTCCGGTGGAAAAGGACCCAGAGGATGCCCAGCCACAATAAGACCATGGTCAGGGCAAACAGGAACGAGCCGTTCACCGGGCCCGCCACCGTGGCAAAAATCTCATCGTACAACCAGCGTTTCAGACTCACCACACGCCCCTCCGCACCTGTCACCTGCACCAGAACCAGAATGCGTGCCAACAATCCCGATCCCACGAAGGCCACCAGCGGATTGCTGCCGAAGACAACCATGGGCATGGTGCCGGTCCGCCAGCGCCGGACGTCCATCACCCACGATGACGCCGCCAACATCATCATGGCCAGCCCCCCGGTGAGCAGAACATAGCTGACGGTCCAAAGTTGCTTGTTCACCGGTTCCAGCGCGCAAAACACCAAACCGCCCATCGCGACACCGGCGCCCCACGCTCCCAGCCAACGCAGCTTTTCGGTCAAAGGCCGCAGGCTGCGGATGAACTCCCCCGCGAAAAACCCCAGCATGGTCGTGGCCACCGCGGGCAGGGTGGACACCAGGCCCTCGGGATCGAAGGCGATCTTCCCGGTTTTGTAGAGATGGGCCTCACCCAAAAGGCCCACGTCCACCCAGCGCACGAAATTGTCCGCCAATTCGAAACTGCCGCCGCCCCACCCCGGAACCAGCGGCAGCCGCATCAACAACTCGTAAAACACCAGGAAACCGCCCGTCGCCAGGGCGCGGTTCCGTGTTCGCCGGGTCAACACCACCGTCAGGCCGGCCAGCAGGTAACAAAGGGCGATCCGCTGCAGGACCCCCGGGACACGCAGACTGCCCCAGGCGCCCGAAACATCAGCCAGGGAAAAGTCGGCCGCCATGGAGGCGTTCAAAGGGATACCGAAGGGGAAACCGTTCAGAAACAGGCCCAGGGAAAAAATTATGGCCGACCGCGAAACGATTTTCCTGATCAGATCCCCGCGCCGGGCGCCCGCGGCAACCCGCCGGGAAAAACTGAGGGAAACAGCCACTCCGACGATAAACAGGAAAAACGGGAAAACCAGATCGGTGGGGGTCAGTCCATGCCAGGCGGCATGGCGCAAGGGCGGATGGATATGCGCCCACGAGCCGGGATTGTTGACGAGGATCATCAAAGCGACCGTCAGGCCCCGGAACACATCCAGGGAAACCAGTCTCTCATGTCTCACAGGCGCTATTCGGACTCCAGCCCGATGTGGGAGCCGTCGCAATAGGGTCCGCCCGCGTTGCGCTTGCAGGTGCACAGGGCAACGGTCCTGTCTTCGGCAAGGTTGAACATATCCGGGGTGAACGAGGTGGTCCGATGTGCGCCGTCACAGAAGGGCTGGGTTTGGGATTCCCCGCAGGCACAGTAGGCATACTGGCCGGGGGAAAGTTCCAGAACGATGGGCTTGGTTCCAGCAATCCTGGGTTTATCCATGGAAACGGCCCCTTTCCTGAATGCCCCGGGTTTGGCGACCCGGGACCTCCCTGTGTGCTGCCGGATTCCCGAAGGAATATACCTCCCAAGAGGTTATCTGTTCAAGTAAAGACCGTTTCCAAATTCTGCCACCTGTCCTGCCTGGGGCCGTGGGGTCCCGGCCCTCATTTCACCATGGTCATGCGCCTGGTCCGGGAATACTCCGCCGCATCCAGTTTGTAGAAATAAACTCCCGCCGCGGCGGCCCGTCCGGATTGATCCTGGCCACTCCACACCGCCTGGTGGTTTCCGGCGGCAAGGTCGCCGTCGTCGACCAGGGTGCGGACCAGGCGTCCGGACACATCGAAGACCCGCAACAGGACCGGACCGGGAGCCGCCAGATTGAAGCTGATGGTGGTCGACGGGTTGAAGGGGTTGGGATAATTCTGGCCCAGCACGGCCGTCGCCCCGGGCAGGGTTCCGTCTCCGGGAACCGGACTGGCCGGATTGTAGGGTTCGTCCAGATAGTTCTCCAGGATGTACTCGACGTTCTGCCGCAGGAGAATGTGATCCATGCGGTAGGGCCGGCCCGCCAGATGCACGAACTGGCCGCCGGTCGCCCGGAAGGTGCCCCCGCCCGTGGGCGAAGCCCAGACCCCGACCCCCCGCTCTCCACTGAATCCTTCGGTGGAGACGAACAACAGGGAGCTTTCAGGACCCGTGCTGGCCAAGTAGACGTCGTTCCAGCTTTGCGAACCGATGAACGGAACATGGGCCAGGCCACCCACCACCGATAAGTAATTGCCGAGAGTGACCGTTTCCTCGGCCCAGGTCACGCCCAGATAGGTCGTCAGGTCCCCCTCCAGGAAGGATTTGCTGCGGCGCGTCAGCAGCAGCAGATTGCCGCCGACCTCCAGGTAGGATTGGATGGGTGTTTCGGCCCACTTGGCCAGGTCGCCGTTGTAGTTGTTGCCGACCCAGATCACGGTCGAATACTCGCCGATAACGGAGGCAGGAACCGCATCGTGGCCGATGGGCGCAGGCAGATTGGCGGGATAACCTCCCGCCGGTTCGGGGAAACAGTCCCAGAAAGTGATCGGGTTGTCGCCCCAGAACACGCTGTCGGCATAGGCGGAGGTGATTTCCACCCCGTAGGTACCCCAGTGCACCCCGTTGACCAGCAGGATGCCCTTGTCGAAGGTGGGGTCGGTCACCTCGGTCCGGACCTGGCGCAGGATCCAGCGGTCCGGATCCAGCAGGACACTTTCGGGAGTCCCGGTCACGGTCAGCACGTAGTCCTCGGACGCCAGGCTGTTGGCGACCGTGACATCGGTCGTGCCCGTGGTCGTGGTGATCCGCAGATCGATGGGCATGGTGAACAGCCCGGTATCGGTCTGCTCCTGGACGATCGTAACGGTGATTTCGTCCACCCCGGGTCCGGTAACCCAGGAATAGCTGTAGACCGGGAAATATTCCCCGTAGATCCACTGCTGGAAAAAGGCGGTCAGGTCCTGTCCGCTGACCGTTTCCATGGCTGCCTGCAACTCTTCGGTGGTGGCGCTGCCGAAACCATGGTTGGCGCGGTAGAGAGCCAGTCCGGCGAAGAAATCGGAATCCCCCAACACCCCGCGCAGCATGTGCACCACCCAGCTGCCCTTGTTGTAGCTGAGGTTGCCGTCGAAGATGTTTTCGGTCAGGGGATCTTCCACGAAGATGGTTCCCGCCCCGTAATACGCGGCAAAGTCCATGTACTGCCGGTAGGTGGCGATATCGTAATTCTGCTCGGCCCAGTAGGCCTCGCTCCAGGTGGCAAAACCCTCGTTCAGCCAGATGTGCCCGAAGTCCTCGCAGGTGACCATGTCGCCCCACCACTGGTGGGCCAGTTCGTGGGAAATCAGATCTTCCGACCAGCCGCCCATGCTGGTCAGGGTCTGATGCTCCATCCCGCCGCCCCAGGTGAACTCGGCGTGGCCGTATTTCTCGTTCACAAAGGGATATTCGCCGTACGCCTGGGCGAAAACATCGATCATCGGCACGGTCAGGGCATAGTTCGGCTCCACCAGGCCGACATGGCTGGGGTAGATGTAGAACTGCACCTCCATGGGGCCGCCGCCGCCCAGGGGGTTGTACCAGTCGCTGTACTGCACATAGGGATGGATGGCCAGCGATACCAGATACGTGGCGATGGGATAGTTCGATTTCCAGTGCGTCGTGCGCGTGGACCCGTTGTCCACGTCCGACACCACCAGGCCGTTGCTGGCCACGACCAGGTGGTCGGGCACCGTCACGGTGACATCCACCGAATCGGCCTTGTCGCTGTTCAGGTCCTTGCAAGGCCACCAGTCGCGGGCGCCGAACGGCTCGCTCAGGGTCCAGATCATATCCTGGCCGCCATAGCTGTCCCAGCCGAAGGACCCGCCGGCGGGATTGCCGTTGTAGTCCACCGTCACGACCACCGTCTCGCCGGTGGTGTAGGCGCGGTCCAGGTCCACCGTCAACACACTGGCGATGCGGCTGAAACCCGTGCCGATGCCGCCGGCCGTGACCCCGGTCACGGTCATGTGGAGCGTCAGATTCAGGTCCATGGTGGTGATCGAAGGCCCGGTCACTTCAGCGGTCACGATTACGGTACCGGTCAGGGTGGTGGTGCCGGGATCGAGGTCCAGATCCAGGTCGTAATGATGGACGTCATACAGGTCCTGGTTGAGGGTCTTGCCGGCTTCGGCCGCCAGCAGGCCCTTGACCAGGAGATTCTTGCTCGCGGCTTCCTGGAAGCGGTGTTCCAGGATCTCTGCGCGGGTGGCGGCCGGGTCGTCGACCGGGGCGGCAGGGGCGCCCGGCGCCGTGAAAGTCATCAATGCCAGGGCGGCGATCAGCAGGAGGATGTGTGGTCGGCGCGCGGAGACAATGGGGCGAATAGACATGAATCTTTCCCTATGGTTCAAGAGCAAAAACCCGGCGATTTACCCGGACCCTTGATTATACCACAAAGCGGTCAGGCCCGGAAAATCAACCCCCTTGACCATGTCATGTTGAGTGGATTCAGGATACTATATGATCATATCCTTCGGGATGGACCCCCATCGCCAATGAAATCGCCAAAGAAAGGCCCGGCCATGCGCAAGCTCTCCGTTCTTTTTGTATTGATGATCCTGGCCCCGGCGACCTTCGCCTCCGAACCCATCCCCCGCGTGTCCCCGGTCCGACCGGTGTCGACCTATTCGATCGTCGCCCGTGATGCGGAAACCGGCGACCTGGGCGTGGCCGTGCAGTCGCACTGGTTCAGCGTGGGCGCCCTGGTGCCCTGGGCCCGGGCCGGCGTGGGCGCGGTGGCCACCCAGTCCATGGTCGAAGCCAGTTACGGACCCAAGGGGTTGGACCTGATGGCCGCCGGTCACGACGCGGTTTCCGTTTTGTCCACCCTGCTGACCCAGGATGCGCATGCCGAAATCCGCCAGGTGGCGATGATCGATGCCGGGGGCACCGTCGCCGCTCACACCGGGGGGCGCTGCATCCCGGAAGCGGGGCATTACCTGGGTCAGGGATTCTCGGTGCAGGCCAATCTCATGGGACCGGCCACCGTTCCCGAAGCCATGGCCAAGGCTTTCGAAAAAACTTCCGGCCCCCTGGCCGAACGCATGGTAGCCGCCCTGGCCGCCGCCGAAAAAGAGGGCGGCGACATCCGCGGCCGGCAATCGGCCGCGATCCTGGTGGTGCGCGCCGAACCCACCGGCCAACCCTGGAACGACAAGCTGGTGGACCTGCGCGTGGAGGACCACCCCGAACCCGTAAAGGAACTCGAGCGGTTGCTGCGGGTCCATCGGGGCTATGAACAGATGAACGCCGGTGATCTGGCCGTGGAAAAGGGCGACCTCGACGGGGCGGAAAAAGCCTACGCCCAGGCCGAATACATCCTGGGCGACAATCTCGAGGCCCGCTACTGGCACGCCGTGGCCATGGTCAACGCGGGGGCGGTCGAGCGGGCCCTGCCGATTTTCGCGGATATCTTCAGGCGCGGGGACAACTGGCGCGAGCTTACGCCGCGGTTGGTGGAGCCGGGATTTTTGCAGGCTGATGAAGAGACTTTGGCGAAAATCATGGCCGCGGGAGATGAATGATCGGCCTGCAGCCAATCACAATCATCAATGCGAAAAAGGCCCCCCGGGGGGCAGAATTATGTCAAGTCGGAGCGGGCCGTCGAGGTCAGATGAAATCCGAATCTTCGTCCCCGTTGCCCTTTTCCCGGGCCTGCCTCGCCACGGATTCCAGGATCCGCCCGATAACGAAGTAGAGGATCCACGGCAAGGCCAGAGCAAAAACCAGGAGGGGCGCCAGGCGGACCACTTCCTGGCTGCCGTCGAAATAGGGAATTCCGGTCAGCAGGATCAGGTTCAGGAATAGCGGAATCATGAGGTAGGGGTTGCGCTTCAGGATCATTTGGTCTCCCCTTTGTTCCCGTCCGATATCAAACGAAGTTCGGCAGGTGTTCCAGGATGTCGCCGGGCTGGCAATCCAGTTCCCGGCAGATGGCGTCCATGGTGCTGAACCTCATGCCCTTGACCTTGCCAGTCTTCAGCAGGCTGAGGTTGGTCACCGAGATGCCGATCCGATCGGACAACTCGGTCAGAGTCATCTTTCTTTTCACCAGCATCAGGTCGAGATTCACTTGAATAGCCATGTCCACAGAATACTGGGGCTTATTATGTTTGTCAATGATGTTTTTATGTAAAACGAAAAATTCTTTAACTTAAACATCAAAATCCGGGTTGTCAGGCTCGCCGCGTCAAAGCCTCCAGATACCGCGACTTCATCTGTTTGCCGGCCAGCGCCCGCTTGACCGGAGGCAACTTCAGGACCGCACCCAACAGCGCCGCCAGGGCCCGGTGGCTGGCCATGACCTGGTTGTCGAAAATCAGGTTCTGCAGCTTGCCTCTCTCGGTCGCCATCAGGACATAGCGATGGGCCGCGTTGACCGGCGTAATGACCCGGGCCGCCCGCGGGGCCATGCGAATGCTTTCCTGCCCGCAGGCCCGGACGCACACCCCGCAGCCCAGGCAGACATCCGCCTCCAGGCGGGCGGCTTTCTTCTTCGGCCGGACCGGCTCATTGGCCGACACCAGGGACAGCGCCTCCACCGGACACGCCTCCACGCACTTGCCGCAACCGGTGCAGTCGGTGACATCGACCTCGGCAAGGTAGTTGCTGGTATGGATGGGGTGAAGGTGGGCGAACCGCCGGGCGGCGATCATCGCTTCGCAGCAGCAGCCGCAGCAGTTGCAGATGAAACTCACCCGCCGCTGGACGTTTTCCCCGAACTGGACCAGACCATGCCCGCAGGCTTCATCCAGCAGGTCCAGGCACTCGGCGGCCTCGATCTTCCGGACGTGGCCGTGCTTGATCAGCGATTCGGCCGACCCGTTGAAGGTCATGCAGATGTCCAGGGGCGCGTCGCAGGCGCGGTCCAGGTGCTGCATCTTGTGCCGGCAGTAACACATCCCCACGCCGATATGGCTGGCGGTGTTGATGACCTCGGTGGCCCGCTCGTAATCCAGGACATGGGCCGCCTGATCGCTGCTCAAAACCGGTTCCTGCACGAACACCCGGCCGAGCTGGGTTTCCCCCTCGGTGAACAGGGCCTTGACGAAGTCCTCTTCCACGTTGAGGTACTGATGGAACAGTTCGCTGAGGGCCTTCTGATCCAGGTCGCCGCGCGTGCGCATCAGGGAAAATTCGAAAAATCCCGCCATGGGCGGGGGCAGGGCGTATATCGATTCGCCCCGGCGCTCGATGTCCACCAGCAGGGCGCGTCCGGCAAGTTCCTCGAGGATGGCCCGCGCCCGCGCAGGCGGCAGCTTCCAGGCTTTGGCCGCTTTTTCCGCGGTGAACGGTTTGATGGGCAGAAGGGAAAGCAGGGAGGCTTCGCGCTCGTTCATGAGCAGGGCCAGGATCCGGTTGAGCAGCCTGGACGGCGGCGCGCCCTGGGGGAAGCGGTTCAGGCGATCCACCAGCTGATCATAACCGGATTTGACTGTGCGATGCGCCATGATTTCCCCGGGAAAAAAGCCTAGAAGAAAATGCTGGCCTCTATGTTCAGCTTGTATTCCCCGACATGCTTGAACAAATCATTTTCGTAATTTTCGAAGGTTTTGTCCACGGCCAACCGGCCACCCACCGTGAAATTGATCCCCAGGTGAACAGATTCGGTCTGCAGAAGGGAAGTGCCCAAGCCGACGTAGGGCGTGAAGACCATCAACCCGTCCCTGGAAATCTTTTCCGGGGTTCCGTCTTCCGCCCTGGCATCCAGCGCGGTGTTGTAGGACCAGTACAGGGCCCCGACACGCAAACCCACCAGCATGTACATTCCCAGCAGGGTGTGATCCGGCGTGAAATAACCCCGGCTGCCGACATCGATGCCCGCTTCGGATATCCAGCGCAGGCCGTCTTTGACATCAGCCTGGCTGCCGGCCTTTCCCCGCCCGTAATAGACCCCGGCGTGGGCCCGGTAGCGTGGTGCGGTGTACCCGGAATACATGAGGGTGTAGTTGGAAAAACTCCGGATGGCATCGCCGGCGAGCAGGGACCGGGAATACCAGAAATTCAGGTTGCCCCGCGTGATGTCCAGGCCGCCCCCGTCATCATCGTAGGATTCCCCGTTGTCGCTCCAGGTCCGGTTCCCCGTTCCACTGTAATCGGTCAGATAGGTGCTGGTGGCGACTGCGGGTTCCTCCTCGTCGTCATCCCCGGAAAAAAGGCTCAGGATCAGTCCGACCAGGAATGAGTCACCTTCGTCCGAATCCTCTTCATAATATTCATCGCCGTAATCCGAGGTGTAGGTATCGTTCTTGGTTCGCGTCCGGCCCTGGCCCCGGCCCTTGGCCTCTTCCTTGCCGGTCGACTCTCCCATGGCATCCGAAAGTTTGCCCCGGCTGCGGCTGCCGCTGCTACTGCTGCCGCCGCTGCCGGTGGCACAACCCGTCAGGCCCACCAGGATGGCCAGTCCCAAAACCAGGGCCAGAATCCAAATACTTTTTTGGAATAACATTTCCTCCCTCCGATCTTCTGTTTCACCCCCGGTTCATCACAGCTTGATTCCGATGCTGAGACTGTAGGAGGGGTTCATACCACTGTCCTTGAGATCACTGTCCAGGGGAAACCGGACTTGGAATCCCGGCATGTACTGTCCAAAGGAATAATTCGCAAAAAACCCGAACTGATGGAGAGAGCGGTTTCCGAAACCGCTGGCATCACCCGTGGTAATGACCCGGCCGCTGAATCCCCCTCCCACTCCGACTTTCCCCTCTTCATACCAGGCCTGGGCACTGTAGAGGGCGAAAATATCATTGTTTCTACTCCCACCGGTGTTATTCAGGTACAACCAGAAAACCGGTACCAATCGAATGCGCATGGCGAATCCGGACCTGGATTTGTAATTGTAATTTGCGCCGAAATAGATTGGCAGGAGTTCATCGGCAAAGGCCTCCATTCTTTCCACCGGGTCGGTGGCCGTTCCTATTGCGGAGGCGGTATTGAAATCAGCCAACACCGGAATGCGAATTCCGGCTTCCCCTTTGAATCCGTTGTCTGATTTTCCGAATTCCAGGCCCAGGTACGGGTTGCCGATACTGTTTTCTCCCTGGGAGGGCTGAACATTATTACCGAGGTAAGGATCATAGTATTCGTCTCTTTTGAAATAGGAAAAAGGAACTTCGGCCCTGACCTGTAAATCCTCTCCCACCTTGATCCGACTCGACAGAAAAAGTGTAAATGAGGTGTTGGTGAGGTTGAGGCCGGCGAAATTCGGCCTGAGGGCTTCCAATTGAACGGCAGCCCCGCTGTTCGGCTCCAGGAAAATGGATTGGGCCCGCGCCGATTCCGTTTCCAGGATGAGTCCGGAAAAACCGATCAACAAGATGGCCGAAAAAATCAATCTCTTCATTGCGATCCCCTTTGAAAGAACAACTGTAAATCAATAAAACCGTACGCGGCAATTTGGGTACCGGTTGCCTGGATTTCATTAAGTTGTCATTTTTCAAGGGGTTTGACAACTCGCATTATTTCGATGGCACTTCCGGTTGTATGGTCCCACAGACAAACCGTCCGGGATCGGACACAACGCCAGCGGCTCAGGCCCATCCCTTCAGGAAATATCCTGTCCGATTGACTTGATTATCCACCTCGGGTAAAAATCGGGACCGAATCAGAATCCATTCCAGTCCAGGC